>JBFRWQ010000444.1:0-12488 GCA_051439665.1 Microcystaceae cyanobacterium
TGCCCACCTTAACCATATTGTTAAACCTTCAAAGGAACAACCGTCACCCAATCTTGATACTGACTATCTTGATGATTGGTAATAGCCGTTAATTTTTCCTGTAAAGTCTTAGTAATGGGTCTATCCTCTGATAACTTAAAGTTTTCAATCTGTTTAACTGGGGCAATTTTAGCCGCCGTCCCACATAAAAAGACTTCATCAGCAATCAATAATTCTGACTTATCAATTGGTCTTTGAATGACAGGAAAACCTAAATCTTTAGCAATGGTTATCACACTATCTCTGGTAATTCCTTCTAAGATATCCTGTTCAAAACCAGGAGTAATGAGTTGACTATTACGCACAATAAAGATATTCATCCCTGTGGCTTCACAGACTTTCCCTTGGGAGTTCATCAAAATCGCTTCATCAAATCCTGACTCTACAGCTTCAGTTTTAGCTAAGGCTGAGGTAATATAAGCTGCACTGATTTTACCTCTGAGGGGAAAACTACGATCTTCTTGACGATACCAAGAACTAATCCGACAAGTGATTCCATCAGGGGATAAATAGTCACCCATTTCTAAGCCATAGACAAAGAAATCTTTTTCAATATTGTGCAAACGAGGGGCAATTCCTAATCCTGAACTATAAACCAATGGCCGAATATAAAAAGACTTATCGGGTTGATTTTTTTGCACAAAATCAAGAATGACTTGTTGGATTTTGTCAACCCCAATATCAAAGTGCAGAAACTTAGCGCTTTGACTCAGACGACGACAATGGCGATCTAAACGAAATAATAAGATCTCTTGTGAATTTTGAGGGTTAGGAATTCCTCTCATTCCACCAAAGGCTGCTGTTCCATAGTGTAACGCATGAGTGGCTATCGATACATTAGCTGCTTCAAAGGGAACAAATTGATTCTGAAAATAGGCAAAAGGAAGGAAGGTGTGCATGGGTTTTCAACAATTAGGGTAGGTTTTATTTATCGGTCAGACTTGAGCCATTTTGTTAAGTTTTGTTGCTGATATTCAGAGGGATCAGCAAGGGTGACGATCTCGTATCGACTCGGTTGAGGTGGCGCTAACTGAACCGATAGAGTCCGCAATTCATCTTGATGAAACACCGTTATTTGCATCATATCACCTGTTTGATAGTCTTTGAGCCGTTCATTGAGTTGCTCGGCGCTGACACGAATTCCATTAATGGCTAGTAATTCATCCCCTGCGTCTATTCCTGCGATCGCTGCTGGCGATTCAATCTCAACAAATTTAATCATTTCTTTATTATTTTCCTTTTGGACTTTGACCCCTAAATAGGGAAAGGTTTCTGCTTCGTGAATCGGTTTTAAGGTGAGTCCAAAGGGTTCCAAATAATCATCAAAGGGGAGTTCTTCGGTTCCGTGGAGATAGCGCTTAAAAAAGTCAGTTAAATCGGTTTGCGCCACTTCTTCAAAGGTTTGTTGCAACTGTTGAGGGGTATAACCTATTTCTGCTTGACCAAAGCGCTCCCACATCAGTCGCATTACATAATCTAGGGTGCGCTGGTGATCGGATTGCGATCGCATCCATAGATCCAATAATAGACAAATTAATTCACCTTTTAAATAATAGGAGATTTGAGAATTATCACTATTGGCATCCCGTCGATATAATTTAATCCACGCATCAAAACTAGATTCACTTAAAGGTTGAACCAAGCGTCCTGGAATTTGTAAGAAACGGGTGATATCCTTGCTGATATTTTCTAAGAATTTTTTAGAGTCGTAAATCCCTGCTCTTAAGGGGATCAAGATGTCATAGTAACTGGTTGCGCCTTCAGCAAACCAAAGGGAAGGCGTATAATTTTCCTGATCATAGTCAAAGGTTTCTAAGGCTTTCGGACGAATTCGTTTAATATTCCAAAGGTGGAAAAATTCATGGGCAACTAACTGCATAAAGCGGTTATATTTATCGGTTGCTCGAAAGCCTAAACGGGGATAGTTTAAGGTACAACAGGTTTTATGTTCTAACCCACCGTAGCCACTTCCTGAGACATGAAGCAGGAATAAATAGTCATCATAAGGGAGTCCACCATACAGTTTAGATTCAACCTCAATGATTTTTGTGGTATCTTCTATCATTTGTTGAGGGTTAAAGTTTCCTTCTCCCCAAATAACCCATTGATGAGGTTTATTTTCTACTTCAAATTCATAGCGCTGATGAATGCCAATTTCAAAGGGACTATCAACCAATGTGTCAAAATCATCTGCTTGATAGATAGATTTTTCGGGAGAAAGACAGGGTAAAGCTGTAGCCACTTGCCAATCTTGGGGGGGATTAATTCTGATGGTAATGGGTTCTTTTTCTAGGGTTGGTATGTAGAAAAATAGAGCAGCACCATTAAAATAGCCGTGAGTTTGATCTAAATGATTGGTTCTCACAGTTAATTCATTGGCGTACATTTGATAAGAAACAATAACTTCTGTGATATTTTCTGTTGCAATTTGCCAATGATTTTTACTGATTTTGCTAAATCCTAATCTCTCTTTTGTCTGTCCATTATAAGCGGTAAATCCTTGTAAATTCTTACTATATTCTCTCACTAAATAAGAGCCAGGTGTCCACACAGGCATCTTTAAATTTAATGTGTCATTTGACCAATTTTTAACCGTTAACATCACCTCAAATAGATGATAGGTTGGATGGGGCATAGACACTTGATAGTGAATTTCTGGGCATATTTTGGCGTTAACAGTCGGTTTGATGGCGGTTGCTTCGGTCATTTTAGTAATACAGTAAGGGATAATTAACAATGGAGACTGGACTCTGTTTTTAATCTTAAATTTGTTTAACTAAATGATGTAAGTTTTTAAGATTAGGAATGGCTAAAATTTGCTGATTAGAGTCCATTTCAATCCATCCTTTTCTCTGCAATTTTAAGAGAATTTCTTGTCCGTCTTGGGGATTAATATGTGCTAAATTGGCTAGATCAGGAGAGGAAAGTTGAAAAATTTCCACCCCTCGTTCAGTCGGTTTGCCATATTTTTCTGCTAAGTTAACTAAAACTTTGACTAATTTCAGTTTAGGGGGTTGATGGGATACTTGAAATAAGCGATAACCATGTCTTACACGCTGAATGGTTAATTGTAAAATTTTGTGCTGAAGTTGGGGATCTTTAAACAGCATTTGCAAGAAACGTTGAGCCGATATTCTTAACAAAGAAACCTCTGAAAGGGCGATCGCTTTTGTCAATTTGAGGGGTTGATCTAGAACAGCAACCTCACCAAAATAATCGCCTTCACTGCGAATATCTAGGGTTACTTCCTGCTCACCTCCATAAAAGACCAGTTTTACCCAACCAGAAGCCACAAAATACACTGATTTCCCCCAGTCTTCTTCTCGAACAATCACACTGTCAGGTGTATAATTTTCCGTTTCAACCACTGATAATAGCCATTGGATTACCTTGGTATTAGTAGTTGTAAATAAGGGGAAAAGGTCGCTAACCTCGTTAATCTCCATCAATTAGTGATTTACGCTAAATTAAATCAAGAGAGCCATTAATTACCTTAATATTGGCTTAATAAGTAGTATTACTCCTGTTCAGTACCAGATAACCATTGATCAGGTCATCGTAAAATTGTCAGAAGAATAGTGCTACACAATGATCTCTTATTTTACTTAATCTTAATGCAAAATTCCCCAATAAAAACCTGCATCCATTAACCAAAGCTATAATTTGAGGTAAGTACTCTCTATTCAAAGTGATTCCATGACTCAAAAGCTTACCACTCTGATGTTGGTCTTGCTTCTTTCACTGTTTGCTGCTAGTTGTAATCGGGGAGAAGAAGTCAGTGACGAGGAAAACGCAGGAAATAGCCCCCCTCCCCCTGCTCAACCTCAAACCAATAATCAAGATACACCCCCCGCCCAAGTCTTTGAAACGACCTCTCCTCCCCCTGTGGCGACTCTAATTGCACCGACAACAGCTAACCAGCGACGAGAGGATATAGCAACAGGCAGAACCGATCCCTATGCGCCCTTTCCGTCTAAGGTAGAGGTAGAAAGACCCGAACCTGAAATCCAAGAAGACAATGACATTTCCCAAGAACAAGGAGATACACCTAATGGTTCTAGTGATGACATTCTAATTGATGAACCCCTTCCTCTCCCTGTTCCTGAAGAAGCAGAAGCTGTCATAGTTTCTGGAGTAATTCAGCTAGGAGGATCACCTGTTGCGATCTTAACCTCCCCTGGAGAACCTGGGACTCGTCATGTTAGGCCAGGAACAATGATCGCTAGTGGACAAGTACTGGTTAAATCCATTAACGTCAGTAATCGAGATGGGTTTGTCGTCTTAGAACAATATGGTCAAGAAGTGACTAAAATGGTAGGTGAAGCTGCACAAGCAGCAGAAACTTCAGAAAGTTAGGGGCAATTTTCGTGCCAATCAACACTCCTCAAACACAACAACAGATTACTTATCCAAATCTCCCTTTAGCCGTTTATCGGGAGCTATCAGCCCATTTACAACAAATTGAGGGGGTAACAGTAGAGTTACTACCACAGGATGCCCCCTCTTTCCATTATGCTCAAAGTCAAATTAAAGCTTTACTACTCAATGCGCCTGAATCCCTATCTGAGACGCAGCAAGACCAAATCAAATCTATCCTAGATTATTATGCTCAGATTCACGGACAATATTCAATTAATGATGTCGTTGACGATGACTAAGATGGGGTAAGGGGGGTTGAGTCGGACTAGGGGGTAAATAGCGTCTAGGGGGTTCTTCGGAAACAATAGGGGATAGCGCTTGAGTTTGCCACCAACGAACGATAAAAGCTAGTAGTGTAATTCCGATTCCCACTGAGAAAAGACTAAGACGACCGCTAACACCGCCCATAACCGCATCTACTGAACCAAGGATCACGATAAAGCTAGAAATCGGTTCTTTGCGGTAAGCAGCTTTTAAAAATCGGGGAATTAAAATATTCATACTCAGTTTAAGAATGTTCAGTAGATCTAGGTAAGCTCAGGATATCCTACTCTCAGCATATCTCACTAATTAAAATTTGGTATGGCCAAGAATAAAGATTTAATGATAATTGAGATCAGAAAACTTAATCAATGGCGCTCATACCTCTATTCTAGCAAATGGTTTCGTGACCAAACTTATCTTCAGGAAAAACAGGAATTGCATCTAACAGTGTCTCGGTATAGTCACTAATTTTATCTCGTTGAATAATCTCATAAGATCGTCGAACTGAGGGGATTTCTTCAGTTTTACCATCTTTCATGACCATGATGCGATCGCTCATAAAACGCACCACGCTTAAATCATGGGAAATAAACAGATAAGTTAAATATTTCTCTTGTTGCAATTCTTTGAGAAGATTTAAGACTCCTGCTTGGACAGAAACATCCAACGCAGAAACCGATTCATCACAAATAATCAAATGAGGGTCTAAGGCCAAAGCACGTGCAATACAAACCCGTTGACGTTGACCCCCTGATAATTCATGAGGGTAGCGATTAAAGAAGGGATTGTCTTTAGGATTTAAGTTGGAGGAATCTTTTGACACTTTTTCTCCTAATCCCACATCCCCTAATAGTCTAATTGCCTGATCAATTCTGGTTGATTTATCATATTTATGATGAATAATCATCGGTTCGATAATGGCTGAACCAATTGTCATCCGAGGATTGAGGGAATTATAAGGATTTTGAAAAACAATTTGGATTTTTTCCCTTAATTGTCGTAACTTTTGCTGACTTAGTTTATCATCTGATAACTTAATTTTTTCAGGAATCAATTCTTCTTTTTCTGTCTCTGGGTTATAACTAGCAATTTCTTTATCTGGGTCATGAAATATAATATTTCCCGTTGACTTAATCAATCGTAAAATAGCACGGGCTAAGGTAGATTTTCCGCACCCTGATTCTCCCACAATTCCTAATGTTTCCCCTCGATAAACTTCAAAACTGACCTGATCAACTGCTTTTTTAACCTTTTCTTGTCCCCAAAATCCTTTTTTCCCATAGGTCACAGATAGGTTGGTAATGGATAAAATCTTGGTTCTTTTTTCTATCTCATCAAGCTGACTTTTCTCTTCTTCTAGGGTGATCTCATAGTTTCTCCCCTTGCTTTGACTATCTTCTTCTGTAAAGTCTTGGACAGTAGGAAGATGAGCTAATTTCTTATTAAGACGGGGAATACAAGCTAAAAGACCTTTAGTATAGGGTTGTTGCGGTTCATTAACCAGAGCATCAAAAAGGGTTTGACTAGCCGTTGAATCAGAAGATTTTACACCACACAATTCTTCTTGAATTTCCCCTTGGTACATGACCACAACTCGATCTGCTATTTCATTGATTACCCCTAAATCATGGGAAATAAAAATAACTGATAATTTTTCATAGTCTTCTTTCCGTTCTTCTTGTAACTCTTTTAATAGTTTTAAAATATCCTTTTGAGTCGTAACATCCAAAGCCGTTGTCGGTTCATCTGCAATCAAAATACTGGGTTCACAGGATAGCGCCATTGCAATCATAACCCGTTGTAACTGTCCCCCTGATAACTCATGAGGATATTTTTTCAGTAGTTTTTCAGGGTCAGGTAATTTAACATCTTTTAAGAGTTTAATAGCACGAGTTTTGGGACTATCATTAGAACTGGAGATTTGATGTAATCGAATCGCTTCTATTAGTTGAAACCCAATCGTATAAACAGGATTAAAAGCGCTCATCGGTTCTTGGAAAATCATTGAGATAATTCCCCCCCGATAGCGAGTTTTTTGTTTTTCTGTTAATTTTAAAAGGTTGAGATAATCTTTATTATCACTAATCCCATGACTCTCTTTTTCTGTCTCTTTTAGCTCAAACTTATTCAAATCATGATTAAAATAATAATTAATCTCACTATTTTGCTCAATTTGACCTGAAGCAGGAATCAGTCCCATAATAGCCAGAGAGGTGAGAGATTTACCCGACCCCGATTCACCGACTATTCCCAGTATTTCACCTTTTTTAAGATTAAAACTAATACCTTTGACGACCTCCTTCATTTTTCCTTTATTATCTTCATCAGGAAAGGCGATCTTTAAATTTTTGACATCGAGTACAAGGTCATTCATAGAGCAAATAGGAGGGTCAGGGCTAAAAAGATTAACAAAATTTTAGCGAATTATATCAAATCTAGTTTACATAACTCAGATTACTGTTCACTGTTTACTGAGCGCCAAAATGCGGTAAAGTAGGCAAAGTGAACTTTTAAACCCATAACTCAAATTCCCATCTTGTAAGGAGAAACTTAAGATGTTAACCCTCAAAATCGCTGTTTATATTGTCGTTGGCTTCTTTCTTGCCCTATTTATCTTTGGTTTTCTGTCTAGCGACCCCACCCGTAACCCTGGACGTAAAGACTTTGAATAGATCTAAAGTTTAACCAACATTACCGTTAATTTTCAATTCTGAGGTGCAGCCTAACTGTTATGATGCAGGAAAAGGCGCACCTTTTAAATTAAAGGGATATCCGAATTTAACGCTATAATTCGAGACTGTAAAACGTTCTCAAGGGTGATAAGAGTGCGATTATTGATAGCAGCCAGTGGCACAGGCGGACATTTGTTCCCTGCTCTAGGGGTAGCAGAACAATTTGAAACTGATAATATTCAGTGGTTAGGAGTACCTAACCGCCTAGAACAAACCCTTGTTCCTAAATCTTACCCCTTACACACGGTTAATGTAGAAGGCTTCCAAACTCGTCTCAGTTGGAAAACCGTTACCGTAGCCACGGGTTTAGTTACCTCAGTCTTTACGGTTAAAAAACTCTTAAAACAAGAAAAAATAGACTTAGTTTTTACCACAGGGGGATATATCGCTGCTCCTGCCATTTTAGCTGCCCGTTGGCAAGGAATTCCCGTTATTTTACATGAGTCTAATTATATTCCAGGCAAAGTAACTCGCACCTTTGGTCGCTTTTGTCAAACAGTTGCCCTTGGTTTTCAAGGAACAGCCCAGTATCTAGCCGATTGTCAAACTAAATGGGTGAGTACTCCCGTCCGTTCCCAATTTTATACTCCACAGCCTTTGGATTTACCTATTCCTGCTGATGTTCCTTTGATTGTAGTGGTAGGGGGATCTCAAGGTGCGATCGCAGTTAACCAATTAGTCCGAGAAAGTGTAACCCCTTGGTTAGAAATGGGGGCTTATGTCGTTCATTTAACAGGAGATCAAGACCCAGAGGCGCAAAATTTTAGTCATCCTCATTATTTCGCCTTACCCTTCTATGATAATATGGCAGGCTTGCTGCAACGGGCAAATTTAGCCATTAGTCGTGCAGGTGCAGGTACATTAACCGAATTGGCGATCACTCGTACCCCCTCTATTCTTATTCCTTATCCTTACGCAGCAGAAGATCATCAGACTTACAATGCTAACGTCTTTGTAGAAGCAGGTGCAGCCAATAAAGTTAGTCAAAAAGACTTAACCTCAGAAAAATTAAAAGAAATGGTTTTAAATTTGCTTAATTCACCTGAAACCTTAGAAAAACAATCAGATCAAGCAGAAACCCTTGCAGTGGCTGATAGCGCTAGTCAGATTAAGAATTTAATCAACGCTAGTATAGAGTAAACCCCTACCCTAAGCCCTAAAGCGCTTACTACAAACCTCATCTGAAAATTCATAATTCATAATTCATAATTCATAATTCATAATTCATAATTGAGATCGTGAATCATCTACAACTTAATCCATCCGCCCTTTCTATTTTAAAACAAAGACGAGATAAATTAGCGAAATTATGCAAATATCCTGTTATTTTGTGGTCAGGTTCTCCCCCTCCTCGTAATTTTGCTGCCAATCGTTATCCCTTTCGTGCCAACAGTCATTTTCTCTATTTTGCAGGACTTCCCTTAGTAAATGCAGCCATTCATCTAGAAAATGGAGAATTAAGACTCTTTATGGATGCACCCCATCCTAATAATGCCCTATGGCATGGAGAAACCTCTTCCCCCCAAGAATTAGGCGATAAAATAGGGGCAACCGTCGTTAGTCCTTTAAAATATCTAAAAAACTATACACAAGATGGGGCTACATTGCCAGTGATGGACTTTTTAACCTATCAGAAGCAGTCTCATTTATTAAACCGTTCAATTGGTCAAAAAGAACAGGATTTAGCCTTAAAAAAAGCCATTATTACCCTACGATTAACACAAGATGATTTTGCTCAACAGGAAATTCGTCAGGCGGTAGAAGTGAGCGTTAAAGCCCATGTAGCAGGTATTCAAGGAACAAAAAAAGCTAAAACCGAGGCAGAAGTCCGAGGAATTATGGAAAGCGTAATTATCGGACAAAATATGACTTGTGCATATAACAGTATTGTAACCGTAGAAGGGCAGGTTTTACATAATGAAGCCTATCACAATCCTCTAAAAGAAGGAGATTTAGTCCTAGCAGATGTAGGTGCAGAAAGCCAACTGGGTTATGCCTCTGATATTACCCGAACTTGGCCAGTTTCTGGCAAATTTTCCCCCACCCAACGGGATATTTATGATATGGTTTTAGCAGCCCATGACGCTTGTATTGCTAAAGTGAGGGCAGGCGTGGAATATGAAGAGATTCATCTAGTCGGATGTGGGATTATTGCCCACGGATTGAAAGAATTAGGGATTTTTAAAGGGGCTTTTGCCGAAGATTTACTAGAAATTGATGCTCATGCTCTCTTTTTCCCTCATGGTATTGGTCATTTATTAGGATTAGATGTGCATGATATGGAAGATTTAGGAGATTTAGCAGGTTATCAAGCAGGAAGAGAAAGAAGTAAGCGCTTTGGTTTAGGATACTTGCGCTTAAACCGTCCTTTACGCTCAGGGATGATTGTAACCATTGAACCAGGATTTTATCAAGTCCCTGCGATTTTACACAATCCTGAATTTCAACGTAATTATGGGAAACTTATTAATTGGGAAAGACTCGCTCAATTTGCAGATGTTAAAGGAATTCGGATTGAAGATGATATTTTAGTGACTGACAACGGTGCAGAAGTGTTAACCAAGCAATTACCAACCTCTGCAGAAACTCTTGAAAGTCTGATGGCATAGGATGGTATTTTTGTTGGGCTGTTGTTGGGCTTTAGCCCTAATTACAGAGACTTAGTTGACTCAAAAAAGTACGGAGGTGTTTAACTAATTGAAAGTAATGAATTCAATTGGACTCGGAACCTATCGTCTAGGGAAAAAAACTTATGCAGCTTGCTTAATGGCGCTAGAAATGGGTTATCGGCATTTAGATACCGCCGCACTTTATAACAATGAGGAGGCAGTATTTCGTGCGGTTAAAGCATCAGCAATTCCTAGAGAACAAATCTTTATTACCTCTAAAGTTCCCCTTAAAGCAATCCAAAAAGGTCAGATCAAGGAAGCGGCTAGAAGATCCCTAGAACAATTAGGGTTTATTGATCTACTTCTTCTACATGCTCCTGGGGCTGATCCTTTATCGGCTTGGGAAGAAATGTTAGAAGTCAAAAGTTGGCCAGAAATTGGGGAGATTGGGGTTAGTAATTTTAATCTTGAACATTTACAATCATTAGTCGGTTATCCGCCTAAGTGGAATCAAATTGAAATCTCCCCTTTTCTACAAAGGAGAAAACTGGTTCGTTATTGTCAAGCCCATCAAATACAAATTATTGCCCATTCATCTTTGATCAAAGGACGAAAAATGAACTGTTCTCAACTGTTAGCGATCGCTAATCAGTATCATTATACGCCTGCTCAATTACTACTGGCTTGGTCTCTCGATAAAGGCTATAAGATCATTCCTCGTAGTTCTCAAAAGGAGCATTTACAAGAGAATTTAATGGTCAAAAAAATTGTTCTCTTACCAGAAATTATTCAACAATTAGATAAGCTTGAAAAAGGATATATGACCCATCCACAACATAGGTGAATTTTTACTGTAAATGAAGAAATGATCGGGGGTGGCTATTATTTGTTATAGTTGATGACAATTAACCGTAAGTTCGTAGTAGGGGCTTTAGCCTAATCATATTATTAACTAAAATTATAGAAAATTTCATATTACTTGCTTTACTATAACAGGCAAGATGCCTATGCTACTATTTACTATAACAGGCAAGATGCCTGTGCTACTATACTTAATTAACTCTCTAATATCCAGTCAATATGTTGTGGTAAAAGGTTGGCTAAATCATATTTTTCCTGAATCGTTATTCTTGCTTGTTGACGAATTTTATCCATTTCTTCTGGATTTTCTAACACTTCTTCTACTCGATCTGCAATTTTTTCAGGGGCAAAGAAATCAACTAATAATCCATTTACCCCATCTTCAATAATTTCCTTAACAGGAGGGGTATTAGAAGCCACAATTAAACAACCAACAGACATTGCTTCTAACATTGACCAGGATAAAACAAAGGGACGGGTTAAATAAATATGGGCTGAAGAGGCTTGTAAAACTTGTAAATACTGTCCATAGGGAAGGGGACCGGTAAAATGTAAACGAGATAAGTCTAAGGTTAGGGTTTCTAACATTAATTGCTTATAGGTTTTGCCATCAGGTAAATTTTTGCCATAGGCGACTCGATCTTCCCCCACCACTACAATATGACATTGAGGTCGTCTTTTTTGTAAGATAGAAACCGTTTCCATAAATTGGGGAAATCCTCGATAGGGTTCCATTCCTCGTGCCACATAGGTAATAATTTCAGAGACTTCAGATAAGTCTAAATTGACTGAGGGTAACACTAATTTAGCATCAGGTTTAGGCACAAAATACTGAGTATCAATGCCATCATGACACACCGAAATCTTCGAGTGAAATTCAGGGGGAAATTGTTGTCGTTGCCAAAAGGTCGGCGCAGAGCCGCGATCGCAACTATATAAATCGGTTAAAATTGGTGTATTTTTAATGCGAATTCTAGCTTCATCATCAGCGTTGAGGGGATCTTTGGGGTCAAAATCAGCATCACTACCATGAGCATTATAAAACCATTCAAAATAACAGAGTAATTCGGCTTTGGGAAAAATATCTTTAATAAAGAGTGTTGGTCCCCATCCTGAATGACCATAAACAATATCAGGGATAAATCCTTGGGATTTTAAGTAATCTGTTAACCGATAAACCGCCTGACCTTGTAATACTGCATTTTCTATGGTTCTCACGTAATGATGGGTTTCTGGTCTTGCTTCCCGTGAGGGTTGATAAATGGTTTTAATTACTCCTGGTAATTCTCCTTCTTTCCGTTTCGTGCCAAAAACGACTTTATTTTTCGGGTCTCTGGCTAACTGCACAGCTAAGTGACGAAATTGTGCGGGAAAGTTGGGGTGAAGAAAGAGAATTCGCATGAGATTTCACAAGCAAGGTCTGTTAGTAATTATAAGACAGAGGAGTATGAAGAGTGTGGGAGGTGTGGGGAGTGTGGGGAGTGTGGGAGGTATGAAGAGTGTGGGAAGAATGAATACTTCTTCCCTCTCTCAACAGATATATAGCTCTACACCCGATTGGTGT
>JBFRWQ010000445.1:0-8914 GCA_051439665.1 Microcystaceae cyanobacterium
TTGGGGCAGGAACAATTATCGAAGGGGGAACAGTAATCGGCGATAATGTCACCATTGGGGCAGGGGCTGAGTTAAAACGCCCAATTATTTGGAATGGGGCCAGGATTGGGGACGAAGCCTATTTAGCAGCCTGTGTCATTGCCAGAGGTACAAGGGTTGACCGTCGGGCCCAAATTCTGGAAGGGGTGGTTATTGGCCCCCTTTCTATCGTAGGAGAAGAAGCCCAGATTAGTCCTAATGTACGAGTTTGGCCGAGTAAACGAATTGAGTCAGGGGCAATCCTGAATATTAACCTGATTTGGGGAAATACAGCCCACCGCAACCTATTTGGACAGCGAGGGGTAACAGGATTAGCGAATATTGACATTACACCAGAATTTGCCGTTAAGCTAGGGGCAGCCTATGGCTCAACCCTGAAACTGCGATCGTCAGTGATCGTTTCACGGGATCAACGCAGTGTCTCTCGTATGGTGAGTCGTTCCTTAATTGCAGGTTTAATGTCAGTTGGGGTGGATATTCAAAACTTACAAGCGACTGCTTTACCGATTTCTCGTACCCTTGTCTCTAAATTGGAAGTAGTAGGAGGGGTTCATGTCAGAGTCCATCCTGATCGCCCTGACTACCTCTTAATAGAGTTTTTTGATAAACACGGTATTAATGTCTCTAAAGCGAAAGAGAAAAAGATTCAAGGGGCCTATTTTAAAGAAGATTTGCGACGGGTTGGCATAGAAGCGATCGGTAACATGGCCTATCCCGCACAAGTGATTGATGCTTACCGTAAAACCTTTAAAACCCAGTTAAATGTGGAAGCCATTCGCAATAGTGAAATAAAAGTGGTCTTAGACTATGCTTATGGGGTTTCAGGGGCAATTTTACCCCAACTTTTAACTAAATTTGACTGTGATGCTGTGGTCTTAAATGCCAGCTTGCGCCAGGCTGCCGTTTCTCCTTTAGAACGAGAAACATTGTTATTGCAATTAGGGCAAGTGGTAGAAGTCTTAAAAGCTAATTTAGGAGTACAGGTTTCTGCCAATGGAGAACAGTTGATCCTAATGGATGAAGGAGGATTAACAGTACGAGGAGAACAGTTAACTGCCTTGATGGTTAACACCATTTTAAGGGCTAATCCCAAGAAAACTGTCGTTGTTCCCATTCATGCCTCTAGTGCAGTGGAACAAATCGCCCGTCGTCACGATGCCTGCGTTATTCGCACTAAAGCTAATCCAACCGCTTTGATGGAAGCCTGTCAAAATAACCCCAACGTGGTATTGGGAGGAAGTGGGGAAACAGGGTTTATTTTCCCTCAGTTACATCCTGGCTTTGATGCTATGTTTAGTGTGGCTAAATTATTAGAGATGTTAGCGACGCAGCAACGTTCTTTGGTACAACTGCGGGCAGAGTTACCCAATGTTCATCATAAGTCTTGTACCCTACGTTGTCCTTGGAAAGTCCAAGGGGCATTGATGCGTTATATGTTAGAAATTCACCCCCCAGAACAATTAAATTGGATTGATGGGGTAAAAATTATTAATCCGAGAAATGATAATTGGGTGTTAGTTTTACCCGATGCAGGTGAACCATTGGTTCATATTTACGCAAATAGTGAAGATCGGGAATGGGTAGATCAATCCTTGCGTGATTATCGCCAACAAGTACAAACTTTTATTGAACAGTATCAAATGGGTTAGTAGATTTTTATGTCAACCTGATTCTAATGAGAAAGTAGGAGGAATAAGGATATAGCAATTCCCATAGTCGTGAGGTACAGAATTAACCGCTTTGAGGCACTCGGCAGGAGGCAGGTGTTAAGATATGGTGGTCTTTCTCATAAGATTGGGAAACGCTATATAATAATTATTATCTTATCTTGATCATTGATATTGATTAACAATGCCTGCTAAAGACATTTATCATGATACAGTGAGAACAGCCATAGAGAAAGATGGCTGGACCATTACCCATGATCCCCTAATGATTCGATGGGGGAAAAGGGATTTATACATTGATTTAGGCGCACAAAAATTAATTGCGGCTGAAAAAAATAATCAAAAAATTGCTATTGAAATTAAAAGTTTTGTCAGTAAATCTCCGATTAACGATTTAGAAAAAGCCTTGGGACAATATATTTTATATTATGATTTATTAGCAAAGCTACAACCAGAAAGAATCCTCTATTTAGCTATATCTCAGGAGACGTATATAGATGTATTTGAAGATCCCATTGGTCAAGTTTTATTAGAAAATCAAAGACTTAAATTACTTGTTTTCAATGAAATTAAGGAGATTATTCTACAATGGATACCTTAAATAACATCAGACAAATTATCATTGACTCCCTTCGTTATTATGCAGAGATTCCCTATGGGATAGGAGATGTTAACCGACTGCTAATTATTGATCAAGACTCTGATAATTATATGATTCTTTTAGAGGGATGGGAAGAGCAAAGAAGAGTACATGGCTGTTTAGTTCATTTGCAGATTCTTAATGATAAAATCTGGATACAAAGAGACGGAATAGAAGACGGTATCGCAACCGACTTAGTAGCAGCAGGTATTCCCCAAGATAAAATAGTCCTTGCTTTTAAACCCAAACATATTCGCCCTTATACCGAATTTGCAGTTCAATAGAAACTTGTCGGGATCTAATATTTGATCTTAAGATGAAGATAGTCAATAAATATGGCAATAATTAACCAAAAATGCCAAACTTAAATATAGATGTTATCCTACCTCTATCATGACCACCCTAAATATCTCCTTACCTGATAAAATGAGCGAATTTATTGACCAACAGCTTAAAAGTAAAGGTTATAGTACTGCTAGTGAATATATTCGTCATCTCATTAGCCAAGAACAAGAAAAAGAAGAACAGAAATGCCTAGAAAACTCATTGCTTGAAGGGTTAGACAGTGGTATGCCCATCGAAGTTACAGAAGAATGGTGGGAAAATAAGCGAAAAGAACTTATTAACCGCTTAGGTAGCGCTTAATCATGTCTTTACAGATTCTTATTACTCCAAAAGCCAGTAAAGACTTAGAAAATATATCCTTAACTAAAAGCATTAAACAGTATCATCAATCCAACTAGCACGCCAGGCGGCCTCTGCTTGAGCGATCGCATATTCCTGCTGTGCTTTACGAAATTGTTGACGTAGTTTACTGATTTTTTCTAGGTTTTGACGTAATTGTTTACGAGCCATTGCTAATGTCGGTGTAGCAAATTCAATATCAGATAACCTCAGATGAATGGCCGTTATTTTGGTAATTTTACCTTCCGATTCTTTGTTACTTGATTCTCCTTCATCAGATGGTTTTGCTTCGACAATTAAATTCAAAATATTGGGAGAATTGCCAGCAGGTGCCATGCCACTTTCTTCTGCTTGCATCGCCATTTCCAATAGTTTAGCTGGTAAACGATTCTGGACAACATTCGCTTTTTGCAGGTGTTGATTAATTTTTTGGGATAACTGATCTAGATTCTGGTTAATCCCTGATTCAATATTTTTGCACCACAATAACAGTTGTTCGGGATGTTGACAACTAAATTCTTCTTCTTCTTCTGGTTCGATTGATGTTTCTTCTTCAGAAGTTTGTGGAACAAGATTAGATAAAGATGGCAATGGTTTCTCCCCTTCTTCTCCTTCTGGTAAAGAAAGTAAGATACTTTCTAGGATTTCTAACGGTGATTGAGTTGGGTTTAAACGAGTTAAAAGGGATAATAAATCTTCTTCTAAAGGTGATATTTCACTCCGAACTTTTTCCTGCAATTTTTGTTGCTCACTATAAGAAAGGAGCAGAAACTGATCGGGATATACTTGGGTACAGATATGATAAACCGCTAAGACAAGCTGTTGACGAGTAGCCTGACTTAGAGATTTTAGATAATCCTGATAAGTTTGATAGATCTCTTGAGAGAGTTGCTGTGTTTGTTCTGTTAAATGATCTAGTTGTTGCTGAATTTGTTTGATGGGTTTAGCCATAATTAATAGTTAATAGTTGATAGTTAATAGTTAATAGTGATGTGTTAAATGATTAACCGTACACTATACACTATTAACCAACAAAGTCTAAAATCGTTACCTAAAAGGGCTCTCCCGATATGATGGTGGGGAATGTATAAAAGAACACAATTAGCCTGTGATGGGTTACGGCACGAATCAAAAATTATAAACTTTTCCTCTAAGTTATCGCCATGCCTAACCCATCCTACGATGTATAAGTTTTGCTTATAACATTAAGTTCAGGAGAGCAGTTACCTAAAAAGCAGCCTGAATTCGCTTCATGGCTTCTTCGACATTGTCCCGACTGTTAAAGGCAGAAATCCGAAAATAACCTTCACCTGCAGCGCCAAAGCCTGAGCCAGGTGTTCCTACCACATTGGCATTGTATAAAAGTTTATCAAAGAAATCCCAACTGGAAAGGTTATTAGGGGTTTTCACCCAGACATAAGGGGCATTGATCCCACCATAAACGGTTAATTGAGCGTCTGTTAGCTTTTCCCGAATAATTTGGGCATTTTCTAGGTAAAAAGCAATTAACCCTTTTACTTGTGCCTGTCCTTCCTCAGAATAAACCGCTTCTGCCCCCCTTTGTACAATGTAGGAGACACCATTAAATTTAGTCGATTGACGACGATTCCACAATTTCCACAATTCTACCATTGAGCCATCCGCCGCTTGTGCCTGTAAACTTTTAGGAACAACAGTTAAAGCACAACGAGTTCCTGTAAACCCTGCATTTTTGGAAAAAGAACGAAATTCAATGGCACATTCTCTAGCGCCTTCAATTTCATAGATGGAATGGGGAAGGGTTGAATCGGTGATAAATGCTTCATAGGCTGCATCAAACAGGATAATTGAACCATTTTCTCTGGCATAGTTCACCCATTCTTGTAAATGTGCCTTACTTGCTGTTGCTCCCGTCGGGTTATTGGGAAAGCACAGATAAATTAAGTCAACTTTTTGGCTAGGAATTTGGGCAGTAAAGTTATTGTCTGCTGTAATGGGTAGATAAACCAGCCCGTCATATTCTCCCTGTTCATTTGCTTCTCCTGTATTCCCTGCCATAACATTTGTATCAACATAAACAGGATATACGGGATCAGTCACTGCAATGGTATTATCTTTGCCAAAAATATCTAAAATATTACCTGTATCGCACTTTGAACCGTCAGAGATAAATATTTCAGAAGGATCTATGTCACAATTGCGTGATTGGAAGTCATGGGTGGCGATTTTCTCTCTTAACCAACTGTAACCTTGTTCTGGTCCATAGCCTTTGAATGTATTGCGATCGCCCATATCTTCCACAGCTTTAATTATAGCAGTGCGACAGGCTTGGGGTAAAGGTTCGGTTACATCCCCAATTCCAAGTTTAATAATGGCTGCTTGGGGGTTATTTTCAGCAAAAGTATTGACTCTCCGTGCGATTTCTGGGAAAAGGTATCCCGCTTTTAACTTTAAGTAGTTATCGTTAATTTTGGTCATTGTGCTTTACGTTGCTAAGAAGCTGGTGAATTTTAGCCAGTTCCCCTATTTTACAGGATGGTTTAAGCAAACGGATTTAAGATGGAATTATCAATTAATTTTGTAGTTTTAATGTGTCTCAATATCCCTTAATTGTTCTGCCCAACCCTCTGACTGACCTTACTCCTCCCACCACTTCTAAGCCTGTAAAACCCACTCATCCCGTCGCACCCCGTAAACCTCAACTCTTACCACCCGCCCCCCAACCTCTTAATATTCAACGCCTTATTATTCATAGTCTCATCGCCACTATGATTAGTATCACCTTGGGCGGAATTATTAGTTTGATTGATGCTTCTGTCGGGGGTGGGCTTGGTATTTGTCTGTTATTGGTTTCACTAGGGATTATTTATCTACAAGCGCTAGGGGAAAAAGCATCATTTAGTCGGCGCTTGAGACAATATGAAGAACTGCAACTATCCTATTTACGTCACTTTGAGTCTTATTCCCAACAATTAGCCCAGTATGAGCAAGCTAAACAAATTTATCCCACTGCCTTACAAGCTTATCAAGACTCTCTACCCTTATGGCAACAAGAAATTGAGCAATTTAGGGAAATATTATCTCATAAACTCAATCACCCTCGCTCCTATCAAACCTTAGAAATTAAGCCAAAAAAGAGTTACGCTGAACAACGATTTGAAGCAGTGTTAAATAAGTATTTTCTTCCTCATATTAAAACAGATCTGAGCCTTCAAACTACCAATGATGATCAAGAATTTGATCTTACTCCCGATTTTGTTTATCTTGATCAGGAAATTAACCTTTATATTGCTATCGAAATAGATGAACCTTATAGTCATCAAACTCGTGAACCAACCCACTATTTAGGCTTAGAACTGGAACAAATTCAACATGATTTGCTGTTAGAAGAGCTTTGGGTTATTATTCGATTTAGCGAGGAACAGGTCGTGAAAAATCCTCAAAGTTGCTGTCAAGTTATTGCTCAAGTGATTGAACAAACAACAGGAGATGATACCACTTTTTTATCTTTACAAAATGAGTCCGAATTGCTTCCTACTCAGCGCTGGAACTATGAAGAAGCGCTGGCAATGGAACAGAAAGATTATCGTAAAACTTATTTAAGGTGAATGATGAAATGTGTAGAACAAGCTTATAGCTTGTGACAGGCAGGATGCCAAATCAGGCTTACATACCTAAATAAGACAAAGCGATTGGTATTAGTTTTTGTTGGGCTTTAGCCCTTATACCAAATCGGAGGTTAGTACACCCTTTAAGTATAAGGTGAGGCAGGAGGTAGGAGCATTTGACTCAAAAATATAAAAAGGTGGTTTAAGGTGCGGATTTGGTATTAATTATGAACTTCAACTGCCCATTCTGCTCTCTTAGTAAAGGATGACATACCTGATAAGATTTTTAGTAAAATTAATCAATGTTTAATTTACTAGAGGCTCTAAACTAAGTAAAGCTTGTGTTGGTTTTCCGTCGTTGGTGATATCGGAATTAACAGCGATTACCTTTAAATTAAACAGTAAACTCACACAAAAATGGTAGAGATGATATAATGATAGGTTGCAATGTAAATATTTCACCCTTACCAAACAACGGAGTATAATGGCTTTAACTCAAGCAAAAAAACAAGAATTAATGGGATCATACCAAGTTCACGAAACCGATACAGGATCTTCTGAACTGCAAGTAGCCTTTCTCACCGAGCGTATTTCCCAACTCACTGAACACCTGAAACAAAATCCCAAAGATCACGCATCCCGTCGTGGACTCTTAAAAATGATTGGCCGTCGCAGAAGACTTCTTGGTTATATTAATAAAAAAGATACTAATCGCTATCAAGACCTGATTAAGCGCCTTGGTATTCGTCGTTAATCGCCTTCATTAATCATTTTTATGCCTTCTTCCTCATCACGGGGTTCTCTCCCCTTTGAACCTCGTTCTAAAAAAAATAAAAAACGGTCTCAAACGGCTGAATCTTCCCCTCAACCCACTAACCAAGCTTCACAGGCTGTTAAAGACCCAGATAGCGCTAGTTTACAAGCCATTCCCGAAGTGGTTAGCCGTCGCATGGTTAAACGGATGGCCTTATTTTGTGGGATTCCCAGCGCTTTGGGAATGTCCTCCTTTGTCATTTCCTATCTCATTGTCAGTCGAGGCTGGTTTGATCTCCCGACATACGTTGTTCTAGCCGTTAGCTTTGGATTATTCGGCTTAGGCGTACTAGGATTAAGCTATGGTATCTTTTCCACCTCATGGGAAGAAGATCGAGTCGGTGGCTGGTGGGGATGGCAAGAATTTACCCTCAATTTAGGTCGAACCGTCAACGCATGGCGTAGCGAAAGACAAAAAGCCCGTGAAAGTTAATCGATAAATATAGGGTGTTAGGGTTTAGGTAAGGATCAGGTGAGTTCTGATGATGAATCTCCCTTATAATCCTCCCTAAGCCCCCTTAGAAAGGGTTATTCAAGTGATTATAGTAAGTGAAAATAATCTAACAAGCTCATGCCCTACACCTTGTATTTCAAGTCTTTTAAGTGAAACTCAAGTTAACCTAGAATAAAGCCCAATCAATGACTGAGGATAGTTGAGATGATTATTGTCATGAAGCCTGGGTCACCAGACAGCGAAGTTAACCGCATTCTTGAAGAAGTCACTGAATGGGGCTTAACTCCTGAAAAGATTCACGGTGTCCACCAAATTGTAATCGGTTTAGTCGGAGATACCGCCTCCCTAGAAATGACACGCCTTGAAGAATTAAGTCCTTCCATAGAAGCCGTTCTACGAGTAGGGAAACCCTTTAAACGTGCCAGCTTAGAATTCCGTCACGGTCAGTATAGCGAAGTATTGGTTTCAACTCCTAATGGGGTGATTCCTTTTGGTAAAGAACATCCCGTTGTGGTAGTTGCTGGCCCCTGTTCGGTGGAAAATGAAGCGATGATCGTAGAAACCGCCCAACGGGTGAAAAAAGCAGGTGCATCCTTCCTTAGAGGTGGTGCTTATAAACCACGAACCTCCCCCTATTCCTTCCAAGGCCACGGAGAAAGCGCTTTAGAATTATTAGCGATCGCTAGAGAAAACAGTGGACTCGGAATTATCACAGAGGTGATGGATACAGCCGACGTGGATAAAATTGCTGAAGTTGCTGATGTCTTGCAAGTTGGGGCGAGAAATATGCAGAATTTTGCTCTCTTAAAGAAAGTGGGCGCTCAGGATAAGCCGGTTTTACTGAAACGGGGCATGGCTGCTACCATCGATGAATGGTTAATGGCAGCCGAATATATCTTAGCTGCAGGAAATCCTAATGTGATTCTTTGTGAACGGGGAATTCGCACCTTTGACAGTCAATATACCCGTAATGTAGTTGATTTAGCAGTGATTCCTGTCTTAAGAAGCCTAACTCATTTGCCAATTATGA
>JBFRWQ010000446.1:0-7995 GCA_051439665.1 Microcystaceae cyanobacterium
ATTTAACTTACTAGACATTATTACTTAAATTTTTCTGATCGTTTTGTTTCTTAAGGTTAACTTAATATTTAGACTTATGAAAATTTGTCAGGTTTTATGAACTTATGTTGCGAGTGGTTCAGAGATACGCCTAATTTTTCCGAAATCCAGACTTCTGCATTACGGATAGGATAAGCACGGACAGCGCTGTTAGAGTTAACCATTGGTTCGACCAGTATGGTGAACATTCCCATGCGATTTCCTGCTAAAATATCGGTAAATAACCTATCTCCTACCATTGCTACCCTAGACACTGGTAAATCCATAGCGTTAAGTGCTTGGCGAAGTTTGCGTCGTGAGGGTTTTCCTGCTCCCGCAAAGTAAGGTAAATTTAAGGAGTCTGCAATTTTACCAATACGATAACCACTAATATTGTTACTAACTAGCCAAATTGCTGCATGATCTCTAACTTGATCAATCCATCTTTTCAATTCAACAGTGACAGTTGTTTCCTTAATGGGAACAAGGGTTTCATCCACATCTAAGACTAAGCCTTGAAGATGATAGTGGCGTAGAATAGCAGGTGTTAGATGAATGATGGTATCTCCCAAAACGAGATCAGGCTGTAGTAATTTTGCCTTAGTCATAGAAAATTGGTGAGGGGTAAAAGATTAATGGTTATCCTCTTCTTATCTTATCCTTGCTAGGGGCAGGTTTCGTGAGTTCCTTTTTGATTTACTTTTTGCTAACCTTGGCACGATATAGTAATTTCTCATCTTGACGATAACCGACATAGCGCACTTCTACTAAATCACCCGTAACAGCGCTTCCCTCTAATAACTGATGACATTGAGGATCATAAGGGATTTTTTCGCCAACTGTGCCAATATTCTCTACCCCCCACCGTTTGAGAAGTTCTACCACTGGTTTAACTAATACTAATAACTTAACTGCCGATAATTTCGGGTTTTTCTGCGCTGCTGCTGCTGCGGTTGGCCATTGTAATAACCAAGATTCTAATACTTCTAAACTAGAGTGTTGAAATTCTTGTTGTAAGGTTTCTTTCTGTTGTTCTAATTGTTTTTGTAATTTATCGTATTCTTTTTTGAGTTTAGTCAATTCTTCTAAATGTTCAGAGTTTTTACTTGGTTCACTAATTTCTGAGGAAGTTATAGAGGGTAAATTACTGTAAAAAAGCGCTAGACACTTATCAACAGGAATTTTTAAGGTAGAGGATAGTTTAACCAGATTTTCCACTGTTAATTTTGGCATCAACCCCAACAAAAGACGGTTAAGTTGCCATTGTGAAATACCTGATTGTTTGCTTAAGGCTTCAAGATTCTCAATCTGGGCATATTGCATTAATTGTTGTAAAAGCTGTTGGTTGCGGGTATAAGTTGCCAAAAGTTCAGGTTTCATAGTTTTTTAGCCCAGATAGTTCAAGATAAAGTAACAAGTTATTCATTACACACCACAAGATAGGATTCAGTTCAAGCCAAGACATTTGCTTCTCTATCAATATTATAGTTTAGTGGCTTGAATTGATTATTCTTCTTCTGTCCCCTTATTTTCTTCTTCTCCCTTTAAAGTAGGAATCACACTACCAGGATGTAGAGGGTCGATTTCAAAATATTGATGAAACTTATCAGTGACTTCCAACCAAAACGAGCGCCCTTCACTTTGACGACGCTTGCGGATAAAACCCAAGGAAACCAACTCCTGAACGTGCTGATAAGCGCCACTCCCCCTTAATTCGATTAAATCGGTTTGTAGAAGGGGATTTTTTAAAGCGATCGCTGCTAAGGTTCTTAATGTACCCGTTCCTAACTCCGCAGGGACTAAACTATCGATTAGATGTTGAAAGGTTTCCCGCAATTGCAGACAATAACCGTTAGGGGTTTCAATCACTTCTAAAGCGCTGTCACGGTGAGCATAGTCATTCATTAGCTCGATCATAGCATCTTCCACTGTTTCTATCTCACAATGGGCTAATTGAGCGATGTCTGAAAGAGGAACGGATTGACCTTTAAGATAAAGAATTGCTTCAATTTTAGTGGCTAATCTGACCATAAGTTATTTCTCTACTTGAAGAAGTAAGCTAGTAAAATACAAAAAAATTTTTTATGTTATAAGACTTAAACCGTTACCGAAATAATTCCCATTCCGCCTCCAATCACAGCAATCCCTAACCACCTAAGCTGAGAAATATGTTCATGTAAAATAAACTTGGCCCCCAATAAACTAATAATATAACCAATCGCTGTAGCAGGACGAACTAAACTAATATCTGCCCAACTTAATAGGGATAAAAAGATCAAAAAAGAAAGCGCTTGACAACTAATCCCCCCCACAATAGAAGGACTACTAATAACCCTTTTTCCCCAGTGAATAATCGGTCTTATTTTTAACTCAGGAAACGCCCCAACTTGTTTCATTCCCTTAGCCGTTAATAAGTCCCCCATTGCATCAGCGATCGCCATTGAAACAGCCCCTAACCAGACTTTAGGCAAAAGTACCATTAAAGGAAACCCTATCATCGTTGATGAATGGGGCGACTTATTTAAGGAATTCGCAGAAATAGATTGATATTTACTCCATCCCACAATTAAAACGCCCAACGTAATTAAAAAAGTAGCAACCCAGCGCATCAAAGATACCTGTTCACCTAAAATAAGCCAGGCCATTAACCCATTTAACACATAACTAGACCCATGAATCGGTAACACATAACTCATGTCCATTTCTGCAATAGCCATCAGATAAATTAACATGGAAAAGGTAAGCGTACTAACCCCCAAAAGAATCCAAGGACTGGTCAATAGATAGGTTAATAACCCCCACAATTTACCAGGTGAGTATGAAACCACTGCCCCAAATAATTTCATCCCTTGACTCAGCAAAATATCCCCTAAGACCTGAGTGGTCACAAGGGTAATTAACAATAAGCTATGTTTCATAAAGGGACTTAATCTTGGACAACAATAATGACAGTGATATTGTCTGAACCACCCGCCGCTTTTGCTTCCTTAATCAAGGTTGCCGCCGTCTCTTCACAAGACGCATCCGATGTTAAAACCGAATTAATCAAGGGATCAGGAACTTCTTCAGTGAGGCCATCACTACATAAAAGTAATTGATCCCCAGTTTGCACATCAAGGGTGGCAATTTCTGCTTGATGATAATCTTTGCGCCCTAAACACTGGAATAAAACGTGCCGCCACGGATGACTTTTCGCTTGTTCTTGGGTAATATCTCCCATTTTCAAGGCACGAGCGACCCAAGTATGATCGTCAGTGACTTGCTCTAACTTATCTTTGCGTAGGCGATAGAGTCGGGAATCTCCCACATGACCTCGCCATGCTTCATTGTTGCGAAAGATGACAACCACCGCCGTTGTTCCCATATCTCCCCGTTCAGGATGTTCTTCTTGATCAACCAAGATCCCCTGATTGGCTTCTACAAAAGCTTCTTCAATCAGATCACGGGAAGGAATATCTGATTCCCAGTTTTCTTCAAAATAGGCTTGAATTTTTTGCGCTGCGATCTGACTGGCTTCTTCTCCGCCGGCATGGCCGCCCATGCCATCGGCAACAATGAAAAATCGTCCCTCAGGATCATAGTAATAACTGTCTTGGTTAACTTGTCGTATCACACCGCGATCGGATAAGGCCGTGAAGTGGCGTTTCATCATGGATGATTGGGTTTCTAACACAATAGGTCAAGTATTTAATAACAATGATGGTAGAAAATCTGTCTAAAAGCAATAAGTATTGATCAGACAGGATTCTTCTATTATAGTGCTACGCAGAAGGCAGCTTGGCTGGATGCAGGAGGTAGGAGTAAGCTATGAAGCTTGTTTTAAGCTTGCTCAATGTCAAACACCTTACTTTATACTGCTATATTTATTTTATCTATTGTTTACTAAAACATTCGATCAGCCCGATCTAAACGTCTCAGGAGGCGAAAGAGTGACCAACCAGGGATTAAAGCAATCAAAAGAGCAATTCCCGCTAGGATTATGGCCTGATTGACATAAAGGATTGTCGCAACAATCACCAAAGAACAAATAAAAAGGGTGTAATTGGTAGCTGTCTGCATTCCTGTCATCTTCCGTAGCATTCTCTCAGCTTCAAGGGAACGCACTCGCATCCGCAGATCCCCTCGTTCGAGCTTATCGATTCCGTCTTCAATCCGTCGAGGTAATCCTAATGCAGTAGTACTAACCTGAGCGGCCTGCCGACCTAATTCATCTAAGATGGTGTTGCTAGTGTCACGACTATTCATAAGCTGCATAGTAAAGGGTTGTGCCACCTCCATAAAGTTAAACTCTGGATCAAGTCCTTTTCCCACCCCTTCCAAGGTAGAAAAGGCACGCATAACAAAGGTAAATGTGGCGGGAAAGCGAAAGGGTTGATCGTAAGCGATTTCGTATAAATCTTCACTAATTTCTGTGACTGATTGTTCTTCAAAGGGTTTATCCATGAAGTTGTCTAACATATATTGTACCGAGCGCCTCACCGGTCCCATATCGCCGATGGGGGCTAATGCACCCAGTTTAATGAGGGAGTCAACCACGCGATCGCCATTTTTCTCGGCAATACCAAATAGAGTATCCATTAATCCTTTACGAACATCGCTCTTAATTTCTCCCATCATGCCAAAATCGTAGAAAATAAGACCGCCATCCGTATCAACGGCAATATTCCCTGGATGGGGATCAGCATGGAAAAACCCATTATTTAGGAGTTGATGTAAGTAAGCTTTAGCCCCTAAACGAGCCAGCAATTTCCGATCTAAGCCTGCCGCTTCTAGCGCTTCATAATGGCTGATCTTAATCCCAGGAAGGTACTCTAAGGTAACAACCCGACGGGAGGTGTATCGCCAATACACTCTAGGAACTTTTACCCAGTCTTCTCCCCTAAAATTACGGCGAAAGGTATCTGCATTCCGCCCTTCATTAATATAATCAGCTTCTAACCACAGAATGCGGCAACATTCCTCATAAATTCCTGTCCAGTCCCGACCTTTACCCCATTTAGGATGATTTTGGAAGTACTGGGCAATGCGTTTGAGAATTGATAAATCAATCTTAAAGAGTTTCTCTAGTCCTGGCCGTTGTACTTTAACGACGACTTCTTCCCCTGTGTAAAGTTGGGCTTTGTGAACCTGTCCTAAACTAGCAGCAGCGAGAGGAATGGGGTCAAATTTTTGGAAGAGTTTTTCAACGGGGCGACCAACTTCAGCAGTAACAATTTGATTGACCTGTTCAAAGCTAAAGGCAGGGACTTGATCCTGCAATTTGGTCAATTCTTCCACATATTCGCTAGGAAAGAGGTCAGCACGGGTAGAAAAGAGTTGCCCAACCTTAATAAACGTTGGACCCAATTCTAAGAGGCTTTCTCGAATCCAAACAGACTGTTTTCTCCGTCTTTGGGCTAACTTTTCCTCGGTAAAACCACCTGCATAACTCCATTTTTTGCCATTCATGGTCAATTTATAGAGCAACAGCAAAACAAATCGCCAAATATCTAAGCGACGACGATTGACGGAATAATTATCCTGATTCCAGCGATAGGACGCTGAGGCGGCAGCAATGGGTCGTTCTCTGGTGAGAGACGGAGACGAATTCTCAGAATAACTGAGGGAAGATTGGGCTTGTGAAGACAGAGAAGACACTCGATTTTCTAAGATAATGGAGCAAAAAAAGGACAAATAAGGCTTTTAAAGGGTAAGGAGAGTTAATTGCGATAGTTTTTTAGCTCGGTTTTTAAATGAGCGATTTCAGCACGCAATTCATCGATCATTTCTTGTAAATCTTCGCTTTCTTCAGCTTGAACGGCAACGCCTCCCTGATTGGCTTGTTGAGCCGCTCTAGCTTGGACTTCGTTCATAAACTGATTGAGATTTTCCCGTTGTTCGGCATCAAATTTACCTAAGTCGCTGAGAAAATTGGTCACTGTATCTTCTACTTTTTCGTTGAGTACTTCAGCGAAGGCTCTACCAAGGAAGAAGGCTTGTAGGATAGGGTTAGGGTCGTTCATAAAACTTAGCCGTTAGTTTTGTAACAAATTATAACGGATATTAGTAAACAGTGATCTAGTGATCAGTTTTCAGGTTTGATGGTTTAAATTATTTCCCCTCTCCCCCCTCTCCCCACACCTACGAATCATCAGTAAATTTCCCCTTAAGGTTTTCAATAATCCTTGAAAGTCTCGTTAATATCCCTGAACATCTTACGGAAATGTAAGGAGATATGGGCTTTTATGAGGGTAAAAATAGAAAATAATCTCCTTAAATCTCCTGATTTATGAATTTTTATCAAAAAAATGCTGTTTTTTAAGCAAAAAATGGGTATAATAGCAGTGATCTTAATTACCAAGCTCCTTGACTGAAATCACAGAATTTTGGTGTTATGAGACACATTACAAAATGCTGTGAGGAATCCTATTTTAATTTTTGTAACCCAAAGGATGATTAACCTCATGAATAATAGATTTAAGCTTGCTCTGACTTTGCTAACCGCTTCCAAAAACCAAAAAGGCTTCGCTCTAGTTCTGACGTTCTGTCTTGGGGCGATTATGGTCTTAACAGCCGTCGTGATGATGACTCGTGTTAGCGATCATAAAGATAATGTCTTTGCCCGCAAAGTAACGTTTAATGCCTCATCAGTAACTGATATTGGGATCACAAGAATTTTAAACTTTCTTAACCAACCACAACATCGAACGCTAATCGCCCAAAATCCTGATCAATGGGTTGCTACTGCCAATGCAGTGACCACAGCATCATCATTTACTCCCGACGCAAATAAATATTATCCTGACAGGGCTGAACTTTGCCTAGCAGACACAGATGGTAGTACGTCACCCTGGGGGGGGGATGCTGCGGAAAACTCAGAATATGGACCTGTTGACGTGGCTTTCTTAGCAGAGTTGATGACCCAAAATTGGCTAGCAGTTGATAGTAATGATGCGTCAAAAGGGGGTTATCGCTTACATAGCTATAGCGTTACCCCTGGACCAGGTGGCGGGATTGCTACCCTCGTAGTGGAAGGCCAAGCTGTCAATGATAGTAGCAGTGAGCTAAAAACGAATAATTCGGTGCAAGCAGTTAAACTGACTGTTCCCTATACAGTAGATAGTAATGGTAGCGCTTCAACCCCAGATTCCATCAAATTACCAGGGATGTGGATCAGTGAAAATTCCAATGATACAGAGAACTCTAAGCAATCCAATGGTAAAATTCAAGCGGTTACATGGATTGATTGTTCCCAAAAGGGTGACTTTCAACGTAATACTGCGTACATAAATGATCAGAAAATTGATACGAGCAGTGACATTATCATTGGCAGTGAAACCCTGACCCCAGAGCTAAAACAGGTTAAAGATCGCTTACCTGATGTACCTAGTATTCCCAGTTCTGTTCCATCGTCCAAGATCTACGAATTTAGTGGCGAAGCGAAACTGAGTGATTGCTATGTAACCTTACCTCGTATTGCTGCTAATGCAGGAGAAAATAGTTGTGGCTCAGAGGCACAAATTGATAATAGCGTGACAACCGATGAGGATGTTAATGGTGTCTATTACTACAAATTTACTAACAATAGTGTATCCCTAGATTTAAGTAACGGACAACTGCGCATTAAGCCACCCGCCAACAAAAAAGTGGTGATCTATGTAGCAGGAGAAGTTAAACTATCAGGGACAAGCTTACCTGATGGCGCTTCTCATAGCTCGAAAACAACTTGTGAGGGTTCATCAAACGATGTGACAACCTATATCGGAGATCCCAATGATCCCAGTAAACTAGAACTTTACAGCACATCTTCGTCTAAACCAATTGATGTCAGCGATACCACTTTGATTAGCGCCTTTGTTCATGCACCAAAAACCACCTTTAAAACCAACCAAGCTCAAATTCGGGGAGCAGCATGGTTTAAGCGCTCTGAAATCTCACAAAGTAATGGTAGTGGTTGCTATTATTCAGTGAAACAAATGGATGTAGGCGAAATTGGTT
>JBFRWQ010000447.1:0-8739 GCA_051439665.1 Microcystaceae cyanobacterium
GTTCAGAAACGCCTTTAGGCTTGATTAGATAAGCGACTATCCAGTTAAGCAAAGGACTAGGAAGGGAGAGCAAAGTTGTCAGTCCTTGATCCGATGATAAAATTAACCCCAACTCATGAGCATATACCGTCGCAATTTCTTCCTGATCGAGGTAATTAAATAAGCCTTCACTAACAATAATACGATCCTTCCCCCAAAATGAACCATAGGAGCAAGCTAGGGGAACTGGATAGTCGATAATGCCTAAAAGGGGAAATTTTAAGTTATTTTCCCGACAGACTTGCAAAATGATTTCTGCTGACTCTTCGCTATGTTGACGAATGACTGTTAAATTTTCCCAATGAATTCCATAAAGAACGTGAAGCAGTTGATCCATGAGTTTAGGAGCGATTGCTAAACCAATAACAAGAAAAATTGCGCTTGAGCCTAATGTAATTGCTAATCCTTGCCCATTTAGCCCCATATCACCTAAAAAAAGTATTATGGTTATAATAATACCCCAAATGAGTATTACAGTGAACCAAAAAGAGACAAATAAGCTATCCGCAACTTTAGGTTTTAGAAGTCTAACCCCTTGTTGATCAAGTCTTCCCGCTTTTTCAGATTGAAAAATACTCTTTTCTGCATTGATATGAAAAAATCCACTATTTTCTTGGGATTTAATCATAGACATAAACCCAGTTGCCCAGCTTTTAACCTCTTTTTTGGGATGTTTTTGTAATTTTTCACAAATAGCGAGTGCTTGCTCATGCTTATTATGACCACGATAGGCTCTAGCAAGGGCGATCTGTGCTTGGATATAGTAGGGCGATCCTTGATCCGCTTCCTCTTGACAATAGGATGAGAGAAGGGCGATCGCATCTGAATAATGCTGCTCTTGAAGAGCTTTGAGACCAGCTTGGAGAGACATGGAGATTCATCTAAAAAAGCATCTATCATTATACATACCCAAAGTTTGGGCAAAAATCACAATCTAACAGTAAGATCAATCAACTTAAGATTTCGTTAAGTATCCTATAAGTATTCTGTTGGTTATTTTTGCCCAATAGTTACCCTGCTTTTTCTTGAGTATTAATCATAATTATTTTGAAGGGAAACAGTGGGAAAAATTGATCTCTAAGCACCATGATTATCTATCTTTGTCCTTTGCCCACCCTACCAGACTGGTTAGCTATCCCTGCTTAATAAAACCACCGTATAAGCAGCAATCCCTTCTTCTCTTCCTGTTGGTCCTAATTTCTCATTAGTTGTCGCTTTAATACTTACTTGCTCCAGTTCTAATCCTAAAACATGAGTTAATTTTTCTCGCATCGCACCAAGGTGAGGCTTCAACTTAGGTTTTTCTGCCACAATCACTGAATCAATATTGCTAATTTGCCATCCCTTAGACTGAATTAACCCATTAACCTGTTCTAATAAGACTAAACTATCAGCGCCTGCCCATTTAGGATCACTGGGGGGAAAATAATGACCAATATCACCTAAGCTTAATGCACCTAACAAAGCATCCATAATGGCATGGGTTAACGCATCAGCATCGCTATGGCCTAATAAACCCAGAGAATGAGGAATCTTAACCCCTCCCAGAATGAGCGGTCTTCCTTCGACTAAACGATGGATATCATAGCCATTACCAATGCGGATATTCATAACGGGTCAAGTTGGTTTAAATTGCTATTTAATCATATCAAAGCCTCCTGCCCCCCTGCCTTCCGTGTAGTACTATACATCATAAAGATGATCATTTTTCCCTAAGACATCAAGATGAGGTTTTACTTACGATCGCAAAAATGTTAAGATTACCGACAGAGAAAGAAACGTGATAAAAAAGGACTAACGCTTCATGCAGGAGTTTGATAAATCCATCTCATTTGATGGAAGAGATATCCGACTAAAACTAGGAATGCTTGCTCCCCAAGCGGGAGGAGGGATTTTGATCCAGTCCGGCGATACGGCCGTGTTAGTCACCGCGACCCGATCCGCCGCCAGAGAAGGAATTGATTTTTTACCCCTAACGGTAGATTATGAAGAACGTCTTTATGCGGCCGGTCGCATTCCAGGGGGCTTTTTACGAAGAGAAGGCAGACCCCCCGAACGGGCGATCCTAACCAGTCGCCTAATTGACCGCCCCCTTCGTCCCCTCTTTCCCAACTGGTTAAGAGATGACTTACAGGTAGTTGCCACAACCCTATCGATGGATGAAGAAGTTCCTCCTGATGTCTTAGCGGTAACAGGGGCTTCAGTCGCTGTTTTACAGGCGAAAATTCCCTTTGCTGGTCCAATGGCTGCGGTGAGAGTGGGCTTGGTAGGAGATGATTTCATTATTAACCCCACCTATCGAGAGATTAATATGGGGGATCTAGACCTCGTAGTGGCAGGTAGCCCAGACGGGGTAGTGATGGTAGAAGCTGGCGCTAACCAACTCCCTGAACAGGATATTATCGAAGCGATCGATTTTGGCTACGAAGCAGTAAGAGACCTGATTACGGCTCAAAAGGAAGTCATGGATGAGTTGGGTTTAACCATTGAAATTGAACCCCCACCAGAAGTAAACGAAGCGCTGGAGAAATTTATCAGCGATCGCGCAACTGACTCAGTGAAGAAAATTCTCCTTCAGTACGACTTAAACAAACAAGCACGAGATGAAGCGCTTGACGGCGTTAAAGACGAACTGGGTATCGTAATCGAACAATTACCCGAAGAAGACCTAGTGAAAGCAGCAACCCTTGGGAATGGGAAGTTATTAGGCAACACTTATAAGAGTCTGACCAAAAAATTAATGCGAAGTCAGATTATTAACGAAGGGGTTCGGGTTGATGGTCGAAAACTAGATGAAGTTCGTCCAATTTCTTGTGGAGTATCTCTCCTACCCCAACGGGTACATGGCAGCGCTTTATTTAACCGAGGCTTAACCCAAGTGTTATCCCTAGCCACGTTAGGTACAACAGGGGATGCTCAAGATCTAGGGGATGATCTCCATCCTGAAGACGAAAAGCGCTATTTACACCACTATAATTTCCCACCCTTCTCCGTTGGTGAAACCAAACCTCTCCGTTCTCCAGGACGAAGGGAAATTGGTCACGGGGCGTTAGCAGAACGGGCGATCATTCCTGTCTTACCCCCTCAAGAAGAATTTCCCTATGTTATCCGAGTTGTATCGGAAGTGCTTTCTTCCAATGGTTCAACCTCAATGGGATCAGTCTGTGGCTCAACCTTAGCGCTGATGGATGCAGGTGTCCCCCTTCGTAAACCCGTCAGTGGGGCAGCGATGGGCTTAATCAAAGAAGGGGACGAAGTGCGAATTCTCACAGATATCCAAGGAATCGAAGATTTCTTAGGGGATATGGACTTCAAGGTGGCAGGAACCGATGTGGGAATCACTGCTCTTCAGATGGACATGAAAATTACGGGCTTATCAATGGCAGTGGTGGCTAAAGCGATTCAGCAAGCCCGTCCTGCTCGTTTGCACATCCTAGAGAAGATGTTAGCCACCTTAGATTCCCCTCGCTCGGAATTATCCCCCTATGCACCCCGTTTAATGACCACCAAGATTGATCCTGATATGATTGGCTTAGTCATTGGACCTGGTGGTAAAACCATTAAAGGCATTACCGAGCAGACCAACTGTAAGATTGATATTGCCGATGATGGGACAGTTACTATTGCTGCTACCAACATAGATAATGCCGAACGTGCCAGAAAGATGATTTACGATATGACTCGTAAGGTATCGGAAGGGGAAGTTTATCTAGGTAAAGTCACTCGGATTATCCCAATTGGTGCGTTTGTTGAGTTTTTACCAGGTAAAGAAGGGATGATTCATATCTCCCAATTAGCGGACTATCGGGTTGGTAAAGTAGAAGATGAAGTGGCTGTTAAAGATGAAGTGGTGGTCAAAATCCGCGAAATCGATAACAAAGGTCGCATTAATCTCACTCGTTTAGGGATTCATCCTGATGAGGCGAACCAAGCCCGTCGTGCTGCAACCAGCAGTCGGTAATAGTAAGTAGTGAGCAGTTAACAGTTAACAAATTAGTCAAATAATTGCCAAATTATTCACTAAATAACTGAATACTGCTCATTGGTAACTGAAATGATTACTGTTTACTGTTAACTATCTACTGAAATGACCAGTGTAATTGGTATTGATTTAGGAGGAACGGCCATTAAATTTGGCCGTTTTTTAAAACAAGGGGATTGTCAAGCTACTTTAACCTTGCCTACCCCCCAACCTGCTACCCCAGAAGCGGTTAGAGATACCCTGATTTTGGGGATTAAACAACTAAGCCTAGAACAAGAAGTTGTGGCCGTTGGTTTAGGGACACCTGGCCCAGTGGACGCATCAGGACGTATTGCTAGAATTGCCATTAATTTATCAGGTTGGCGAGATGTTCCTTTAGCTGATTGGTTAGAAGAAGGGACAGGATTTCCTGTTATTCTGGGGAATGATGCTAATTGTGCAGGCTTAGGGGAAGCATGGACAGGGGCAGGGAAAGACTATCAAAATTTAATCTTACTGACCTTGGGAACGGGCGTAGGGGGAGCAATTATACTTAATGGTGAGTTATTTACAGGTCATCAGGGCGCTGCGGGTGAACTTGGCTTAATTACCCTAAATCCTGATGGCTTTACTTGTAATAGTGGGAATAAAGGATCATTAGAGCAATATTGTTCGATTCAAGGGATTCAGCGCTTAACGGGACGAGATCCTGCTGAACTCGGTCAATTAGCCCAAGCAGGTGACCCAACCGCTTTAAGCTTTTGGCGAGAATATGGTCAACTTTTAGGTGTGGGTTTAACCAGTTTAATTTATGTGTTAACCCCTGAAGCGATTATTATAGGAGGTGGAATCAGTGCCAGCGCTGATTATTTTTTCCCTTCTGTGTTAACAGAGATTGAACAGCGAGTGTTACCAAGTTCTCGTCAAGGGTTAGCACTGTTAAAAGCCAAATTAGGCAATCAAGCAGGAATGGTGGGAGCCGCTAAGTTAGCATGGTCGTTTCAGTGATCAGTGATCAATACCTCTGGCTAAAATCTGCTTGCTTGGAATATTGAGAGAAGTTTCTATTCAATTTAGATTGAGTCCGTTTGAGGGTTACTTCCCAACCTCGATAACAGTCAGGTAAAGGAACATAACACCGTTTTAAAGCCTGTTCAAACAGGGTGATTAAACGGCTTTTTAGTGCCCTTTTATCTCGTCTTCCCAAAGATTCTACCTCTTCAATCAAATTATCTACATCAATCTCTGAAAAATCTCCTGATCTGAGTTGCTTCACCGTTTCTTCTATCCATAAAGCAAAATCTTGATCGTAGAGTTTTTGGGAATTGGCTATGGTTTTCATTTTAACCTTCCTTGAGCTTTAACTCAATTTAATCTCATCACAGTTTAAATAAGGCTGTAATTTTTCTGGAACAGTTACATTCCCATTCGGTTGTTGATAATTCTCTAGAATAGCAGCCATTGTCCGTCCGATCGCTAATCCTGAGCCATTCAACGTATGAACGTACTGAGTTCCTTTTTTGCCTTTTTCTTTAAAGCGAATATTTGCCCGTCTAGCTTGGAAATCTTTAAAATTAGAACAACTAGAGATCTCTCGATAAGTACCAGCAGAAGGTAGCCAGACCTCCAAATCATAGCATTTAGCAGCCCCAAAGCCTAAATCCCCAGTACAGAGTTCTACTACTCGATAAGGTAATTTTAGCGCTTGTAGAATGGCTTCTGCATTGCCAACTAAACTTTGATGTTCTGCTTCAGAGGTATCAGGATGAACCAGCTTAACCAATTCTACCTTATTAAATTGATGTAAACGGATTAATCCCTTGGTATCTTTGCCATAACTACCTGCTTCACGTCGAAAACAAGGGGTATAAGCACAATGCTTGATAGGTAAGGTCTTCAATTCCAGAATTTCGTCTCTATATAAGTTAGTCACAGGAACTTCAGCCGTCGGCGCTAACCAGAGATCATCCTCAGCACAATAAAAGCTTTCTTCGGCAAATTTAGGAAGTTGTCCTGTTCCCTGCATCGAAGCGCTATTAATTAAAATAGGTGGCATTACCTCTAGATAACCTGCTTCAATTTGACAGTTGAGCATAAAATTAACTAAGGCTCGTTCTAGGGCTGCACCTGCCCCTAATAAGGCAATAAAACGACTTTGAGCCACTTTAACCGCTCTTTCCGTCTCCAGAATTCCCAATTTTTGAGCAATTTCCCAATGGGGTAATAAGTCAGGTGTAGTTGGCTTATACTCATCTCCCCACTGTTTAATTTCTACATTTTCGCTTTCATCTTTCCCTACAGGGGTTGTTTGATTAGGAATATTAGGTAATTCTAAGATTAATTCAGTTATTTTTGCTTTTATCTCTTTTTCTTGGGGATCTAATTCAGCAATTTTGCTTTTAACTTCATTTCCTTCTGCTTTTAAGGCTTGAACGTCAGCATCTGTCGGTTTACCCCCTTGACGCATTTTCTGTCCAATTAATTTACCAATTTCATTACTACGGGCTTGTAATTGGGTACGAGACTGTTCTAACTCTTTTTGTTGTTGATCTAAGGTTAAAATAGGTTTAATATCGTAAGCTTTAGCAGGATTTCGTAAATTAAGTTGGGTTTGTACCCCATCGGGATCGGCTCGAAGTTGCTTGATATCTAACACTGACGTTATTCCTTGCTTAGTAATGATTTTGATAGTTAAGCGACTGCTCTATTAGGATAACATTAACGCCTGAACTTCCTGAGCAAAAATTCGACCAAATAAAATAGGGTTAACTCTATCTACAGCAGTGCAAAATAAGGTGTTTGACATCTCTTCAAGCCTTGAAACAAGCGTCACAGCTTACTCGGAGCCTCCTGCTTTGTACATAGCACTATAGTTACCATGTATTAAATTATGGTGTATTGTAGTTTATCGACTACGGATTACTCTGTCAAAATGAAGATGTTAGATTTGACTATATTTTCGTCAACTATGATGATAGACTGAATTAAATTTTTACACTGTATTTTGTAAAATAGAGAGGATACTTCATTGACTCGCCGTTATTTGTTTAGCTCAGAATCAGTTACGGAAGGACATCCAGATAAAATCTGTGATCAAATTTCCGATACCATTTTAGACGCACTTTTAGCCCAGGATCCTAGCAGCAGAGTCGCTGCAGAAGTTGTTGTTAATACAGGTTTAGTTCTCTTAACTGGAGAAATTACTTCTAAAGCTAATGTTAATTATGTTGACTTAGTTCGGAAAAAAATAACTGAGATTGGCTATACAGATGCAGATAATGGTTTTTCTGCCAATAGTTGCTCTGTTTTAGTTGCCCTAGACGAACAATCTCCTGATATTTCCCAAGGTGTTACCCAAGCTCAGGAAAATCGCAAAAGTTTGAGTGACGATGAATTGGATAAAATTGGTGCTGGGGATCAAGGGTTAATGTTTGGTTACGCTTGTAATGAAACACCAGAATATATGCCCTTACCCATTAGTTTAGCCCATCGTATTTCTCGTCGTTTAGCAGCCGTTCGCAAAACAGGCGAATTAAGCTATCTTCGTCCTGATGGTAAAACCCAGGTGTCTGTCGTTTATGAAGATGGTAAACCCGTTGCCATTGATACTATCCTTGTTTCCACTCAGCACGATGCAACAATCGGTGATTTAACTGAGAATGAAGCAATTCAAGCTAAAATCAAAAAAGACCTTTGGGAATTTGTGATTGATCCCACTTTTGCTGATTTAGAGATTAAACCTACCCAAAATACTCGCTTCCTAGTTAATCCTACTGGTAAATTTGTTGTCGGTGGTCCCCAAGGGGATTCGGGCTTAACTGGACGTAAAATTATTGTTGATACCTATGGTGGTTATTCTCGTCATGGTGGTGGCGCTTTCTCTGGAAAAGATCCCACAAAAGTAGATCGCTCTGCTGCTTATGCTTCTCGTTATGTAGCTAAAAATATTGTAGCTGCTGGATTAGCTGATAAATGTGAAGTACAAGTTAGTTATGCTATTGGGGTTGCTCGTCCTGTTAGCGTTATGATTGAAACCTTCGGCACTGGCAAAGTTGATGAAGATAAACTGCTAGAAGTTGTACGTGAGCATTTTGAACTACGTCCAGCAGGCATTATTCAAGCCTTTAACTTGCGTGGTCTTCCTTCTGAGCGCAACGGTCGTTTTTACCAGGATGTAGCTGCCTATGGTCATTTTGGTCGTCCTGACTTAGAATTACCTTGGGAAAAAACAGATAAGGTAAATCTATTAAAGGAAGCTTTTGCTAAACCGTTATCTGAGTTAGCGGTTTAATGATAATTGAGGTGTGGGGGATAGTTCCCCTACTCTCTTCTTGCTTAACAGGAAAAGAGTTGATTTTTGAGTCTTGTTAAGATGGGCAAAGCTCATCCTACTTTTGTTGATATGGACAGAATTATCTCTTTAATCGGTTATCTTGTTTTTATTACCCTTATTTATCTTCTTTCTACCAATAAAACTGCGATACGCTGGCGAACCCTTGCCCTTGGCATTATTTTACAATTTGGTCTTGCTATTTTTATCCTTAAAACCCCTTTTGGCCTTTCCCTCTTTCAAATTTTAGGCAATGGGGTGACAGCTTTTTTAAACTATGCTGATGAAGGCTCAAAATTTGTTTTTGGTGACAACTATGAACAATTTTTTATTGCCTTTAAAGTGCTACCTACTATTGTCTTTTTCTCAGCATTTATTACCATTCTTTATCATTATGGAATTTTACAAC
>JBFRWQ010000448.1:0-6192 GCA_051439665.1 Microcystaceae cyanobacterium
TGTCATTTCCTCTACGAGTAACAACGCATCAGGAATATTATTGGCTAGTAATAAGTCTTTTAATTCAATTAATTCTTCCATTGTTAATCTCTCTTTTTTGCCAGTCTTATTAATAAGAAAATCATAACATTCTTTCTCAAGATTAGCTGTCAAGCTTATAAGTGACACTTTCTGAACTGGCACATTAATTACAAGGTCTGGAAATGTTGACTTAATTGTAGTGAATTTTGGTGAAAGTCTCTTCCTGTCTAGCTTTGCGACTTGCTTGTTGAAAAATTGAATATAAAAAACCTAATCTTACTCTAAAGCATACCAAATATATTAAGTAGCTGTCAAGATAAGAGGCTTCAACCCCTTGTGTTATCGTTATTGATTTTTCAACCTAGATATTTTGATATTTTAATCATTAATCTATGATTTGATAAATTTAGCTAATTAAATATCCAGAATGTTCGTAATGATATAGCTTCAGCTTCCTACACAAATACCAAATCATTATATACCCCAGTTATCAGTTTTGCTGGTTTGCTGGTTTCAATCCTCTCCCCACACTCTTCACACTCCCCTATATCAAATCTTGATGACAGAAAAATTATCAAATTCTTTCGGAATGAACATCACGCTCCGTGAAGACAAATAACAAGAGACACACAAATTCACGTCTCGCCTAGCCAATTATTCACAGGAGTTGAGATCAATGAAATCTTATTTACTGACTGCCTTACTAGGAGCAACAACTGTTCTTTCTCTTTCTTTTTCAGTTAATGCTGGAGACTTAGAAACCTTAACCAATCAAAAAGCTCAAGGTAATCCTTTTAATCTAGAATACCAGTCAATTTGTCAGACCAATCCTGATTTACCTGGCTGCTCTTAGGTAAGAAAAATGTCAGGGTTTATACTCTGGCATTGTTTCCTGACTCTCGGTTTCACAATTTTATTGTTATTTTACCGTTCTTACTCCCCCATTCATTGGCAAGAGGAAATTATGTTATTACGTCAAAAAATTGCCTTACTCTTAGTTTTGTTCGCTACAAGTACAATCTTCTGTTCTTTTGTTGCATCTAAAATCGGACGTGGAAATCCTGTAAGAGTTCCCATTTGTCTTCGATATAGTCACAGACTGCCCAGTTGTTCGGATTATGGGATGAAATGAATATAATTAGTTAAGTTTCGAGAAAAATATACCAACCCCATTCTACTTCTTAGGACTTACGCATTGCACAATCAATTATTCCATAAGTAGCCTTTCAAGGCTCACTCTTTAGCGTAAGTCCTCTTCTTTGATTTGAGCTTGTCTTCCACGTTTCAATTAATCACAATTAAGGAGAATTATCATGTCTTTTTTCAAACGAGTGATTCAACACCAAAATACCATTGCTGCTTTCTCTAGCTTATTAACCAGTCTCAGTATCGTGTTGGGAGGTTGTTATACAATTTTTCAATATCAAAGTCATCAGCAAGAAAAAAGAGTTAATCGAGTTGTGGCCTATTCAGATAAGTTTTATCAGCAAAAACTATCTAAATCTTTAACTAAGATTAATGACCAATATTATGAGCAAATAGAAGATATCAATAAAATATTGGGGCAAGAAAACTACCTAGAAGAGTATCATAATTTTGTAATCAAGTTTACTAAAGAAAATCAAGAAGAGGTGGAAATTATAGGAGATTTCTTTGAAAAGTTGGCTAGTTGTGTCGCTAGTAACTTATGTGATCAAGAGACTGCTTTAAAATTATTTGGTAGTCAAGGTAAAGATTACTTTGTTCGGTTTTATCCTTATTATTGTCAAAAACAACAAAAGTGGCAAGATCCAAGGATTGGTACATTATTTGAAGAGGTTTATTATGATAATAAAAAAGAAGGAACTTGCAATTATATGTCTGACACACTATCAGTAGCCAGTAAACCTTGAAATAAGTGAGAGCTATAGGGTTTAAATATGGCCAACCTAAAACCCTGTAGAACAAGCTTCTAGCTTGTGAGCATCAAGATCCCTATATCATTCTTCTAGCTTGTGACAGGCAAGATGCCTGTATCACTGTTCACTAATAATTGAGAATAGCTACAGGTTAACCTTGAAAAGCTTATAAGTGACACTTTCTGAACTGGCACATTAATTACAATGTCTGAAAATGTTGACTTAATTGTAGGGAATTTTGGTGAAAGTCTCTTGCTGTCTAGCTTTGCGACTTGCTTATTAAAAAATTGAATATAAAAAACCTAACCTTACCCTAAAACATACCAACTATATTAAGTAGCTGTCAAGATAAGAGGCTTCAACCCCTCGTGTTATCGTTATTGATTTTTCAACCTAGATATTTTAATATTTTAATCATTTATCTATGTTTTGATAAATTTAGCTAATAAAATAGCCATAATTTTGTCAGGATATATTATGTTAACATAGCAGTCTGCTTATCCTTTTGTAGAAGTTCAATGGTACAAGTAACCTCTAAGGGGCTGACATTAGCAGAATTTCTTAAACTGCCAGAAACCAAGCCGGCCTGTGAATATATCAACGGAAATATCATTCAGAAGGCCATGGCCAAAGGCAAGCATAGTAGATTACAACTAAGGCTATGCAGTGCGATTAATGAACAAGCGGAAAGTCAAAACATTGCCTCTGCTTTTCCAGAATTGCGTTGTAGCTTTGGCACAAGATCCGTCGTCCCAGATATTGCCGTATTCAAATGGGACAGAATTCCATTCGAGTCTGATGGAGAAGTCCCTGACGATTTTTTATTGCCCCCTGACTGGACAATTGAAATTCTATCTCCTGATCAAAGCTCAAATCGAGTGATTGGTAACATTCTCTATTGTATTGAGCATGGGTGCCAGATGGGATGGCTGATTGATCCCAGCGATCGCTCTATTCTGATCTTTCGCCCTAATCAAGCGCCTCAATTGTTAAAGGAGCAGGATATTTTAGCGGTTCTACCTGAGATTGCGCTAAATATTACAGTCAGCATGATTTTTAGTTGGCTGAAAATGGGTTAAGTGGGGGATCAAGCCCAACAACAACACCTGATAACTGGAATGACTGCCCTGCGATCGCAGAACAGCCACCACTCCTAAGAACTCACAACCGCACAAAGCGCTAATATCCCATTAATAATATAAAATACTCCGACAATCTGAGTTTCAGTCCAACCACTTAACTCTAGGTGATGGTGGAGGGGGGCCATCTTAAACAAGCGCTTTCCTTGGCCATTTTCGTCTTTAGTTGCCTTATAGTAGGTAACTTGGGCAATAACTGAGAGAGATTCCACAAAGAATAAACCACTCACTAATAATAACCCCCAAAATTGACCACTAATTACGCCAACTGCTCCTAATGCACCGCCCAGCGCTAAAGATCCCGTATCACCCATAAACACTTTAGCGGGGTTACGATTATGGATAATAAACCCTAAACAGCCCCCACTGATACAAATACAAAAGAGGGAAAGGGTAGGTAAGGTGGGCGCAACCAAGGCCGCCATTCCTAAAAAGGCGAGGGCGCAAGTTCCACCCGCCAAGCCATCTACTCCATCAGTCAGGTTAGTGGCGTTACTCTCAGCAACAAGAACAAAGCCTGATAAAATCCAGTAAAATAAGCCCAGGGGTATCAAAATTCCCAAAGGTAAAGCAATGGTGGTTAAACTACTCGTTTGACTCCAAAATACCCAACTACAAAAGGCAATAGCAATCAAAATCTGTAAGATGAGCTTCATCCGAGCCGAGATACCCTTATTTGATTTTTTTTGTAAAATTTGCCAGTCATCGTATAAACCAATTCCCATATAGGCGAGGGTGACAAGGGAAACAGCGATCACATTAAGATCCCCTTTACTGACGATAACCCCTATGATCACAGCAACGGGAATAAAAAAAATACCCCCCATTGTGGGGGTTCCTGCTTTTTTGAGATGGGTTTGAGGGCCATCTTCTTGGATAACTTGGCCAGCCTTAACTCTTTGTAACCAAGGAATTACCCAATACCCCAATAAACCACTGACTAAACTGGTTAAAGCAAGGGGAAATAACCATTGGAAGGGGGATATTTCCGAAAATAACTGGTTAAGTCCCAGAGTCATTCCCCCCAAAAGAATGGTCAACAGCCATAGTAACTGGGTCCCTGTTGGAGACTTTGGTGACTGAGAGGGTAAAGATTTAGCGTCCATAATGTCCTCACACACTTAACTAAATTTATCTATTGAATGATTAGGACGTAGAGTAATCTGCGAAAGTTACTCATTATCTTCCACATCCATATCGCTATCGTCATTATCTTCATACGCTGGGTCATCGGTGTCAATGAAATCTGCTAAATCCACATCTTCTGATGATTTTTCTTCTTCTGCGACGACTTCACGAGGAATCAGACGATTGGTTGCTTTTAGCCAATCTACCAATGATGTATCTTCTTTGATGGGAATAACGGCTGCTGGTTCATAGCGAGGTTCTTGGGACAGAGAGGGATTATACTTACGGTCAGACATAGGGTTAATTGAAGCTAAAAATTGGGGGACAAATAACATTAAAGATTATATCAAAGGGCAAAGCGCTTACCATTCACTCTGCTGAGGTTATTGAGATTGCTCGGTGGGATTCCCTTGTTCAGAGTTGACCGCTCGTTCCACTATGAGAATTCCCCCTAAGCTAAGTAAGCTAATGGCAACCAGGAATGATGCTAAAATAGCTATTCTTCTATTTGAGAAGGCACCCTGTTCCTTTCTTTTTGGTTTGTCGGCAATATCATTAATCGGGGTGTCAGCGTCGGCAGTATCATTGATCGGGGTGTCAGTATCGACAGTATCATTGATCGGGGTGTCAGCGCTCCCTAGTTGGGGTTTCTCATTCGGGTTGGCCTGGGCTGCTTCTACTAGCCAAGTCAGTGCATTCTCTTTTCCTCTCGCTTGTAATACAGGACGGCCATCTTGCTTAACTACTGGAATTTTTGAGTAGAAAAGACGGTAGTTTACTTTTAGCTCATCCCAATATTCTCTCAGGTCTTTGAGACTATCTTGCAGCGCTTTCTCATCATTTTCATTGTTGATTAAATCACATTTGGTTAAAATCAAAGCGATCGGATAATAAAAACTATTGTGAGTCAATAGGTCAACAAATGTTCGGACTGGTTGCAGTTGCTCTTGAAGCTTTTCTGTATTGTACGCATATCTCACCAACTGTTGAGCGTCGAGAAATAAACAACTACCATCCACACTTAACATCATGTTTAAAAAGGCGGGATTGTATATTTGACAAGATTCTCCTGGGGTGTCCCACCAACAGACTTCACAAAGGGGAGGAGCATCGAGGTTGGTTTTCTCTCGCACCAAAAAATCAAAGTTGGTCATCTTCATGGTAGCAGGAGGATATTTCGCCGTTCTTGCGACATACTCTTGGATTTTTTGAATTGTTTCTTGTGTCTCAGCATCATTGCAGTCAAATCGCAGTGAGGAGTTTTCAGAGGAGATAGACTGAGTTGAATGACCATATTGACCCACGAAAAAGACTGTTTTTCCCACTCCTCTTTCACCAATACTCAAGAAGTTATAGTGACGAGTGGAAGACTGAGGGGTTGAGACGGGAAAGGAGCTATTCATAAAGGTTCAGAGAAAACGTGATCAAGACAAGAACGAAATTCTAATACTTTATTTCAAAAGGGGAACAGGGGAAACATAGAATTTCTTCTTTGGCTATGGTATGTTGAATAGTGGGTAAAAGGATTTAATGAGCAATGAGAAACAGTCATTGAAGAAGGCAGGGGCAGAAAGCTATGAGGCAAGGGGTCGGTATGGATGGGGATTTAACCCACATTGTACCTAGTGGCTGCCAAATCAAGCGAGTTTAGCAGAGGACTTAAACCCGATTGGGTGAGGCAAAAAGGCTTTAATCCGACTCTTCTATCTTCCCTCCTGCCTTCTGTGTTCTACCTCACCCGAAAGGATGTTAATGGCTTAGGGAATACCTAAAAATCCAGTTGTGCATAGTTGATTTTTGGACAACATAGTAATTATAGTTAAGAGAGAATCTCACCTGACTTTCAAAAAACACGCATGAAACTCATACACTTAGATAAGTGTATCTAACTGTTTACTTTAGCTAAAATTTTAACAGACTTTATTTGATTTTGTTAAGAGTCTGGCCATTAGGGAGTGAGATATTGTAACTTATGGGAGTAAATAGGAAGGAAACGGACACCGTGT
>JBFRWQ010000449.1:0-4291 GCA_051439665.1 Microcystaceae cyanobacterium
GTTGAATTACCCAATGCTGAAGAAATTCCCCTCTGTCTGACTCATCAAACAGTAATTGGTTTAGCCCCCAATCAACCAGACTATCGTATTTTAGTGGTAGATGACAAAGTAGAAAACCGTCAGTTATTGGTGCGTCTCTTAACCCCATTAGGATTTCAGGTTAAACAAGCAGATAACGGACAAAAAGCCTTGGAAATTTGGTCAAGTTGGAAACCTCACCTAATTTTTATGGACACACGGATGCCGACAATGGATGGCTATGAAACGATTAATAAAATGAAAGATTATAGCCAATACTATTCTACCTTAATTATTGCCATTTCTTCTGGAGGAATTGATGTCCAAAAATTCCAATTATTACTGCAAAATTGTGATGACATTTTACGCCGTCCCTTTGACTTACAAACCCTATTAGAAAAAATTGCCCAACATCTCAACGTTAAATATCTTTACGAAGCCGTTGATGATCAATTAGTTCTATCTTCCCAAGAAAAAGCGACTGGTTCACAATTAACTGCTCATGATTTAGAAGAAATGCCTGCTACATGGAAACAAGCAGTCTATCAAGCTGCTAGTGCAGGACATCAAAGAAAAGTAGAAGAATTAATTCAACAAATTCCCCCGAAAAATCGCCAACTGATTGACCAATTAAAAAACCTAGTTTACTATTATAATTATCGTAAACTCAGAGAATTAACTCAGCCTAAGTCTAATCATTGAACAGAGGTACTTTATGATGGAAATGCTCACTCCCCAAGGCGATATACTCGTTGTTGAAGATCAAACCGATAATCTGCGATTATTGAGCAACATCTTAGAAGAAGGTGGTCATCAAGTTAGACAGGCTTTAGATCCAGAAATGGCTTTAATCGCAGCTAAAACGATTAAACCAGACCTAATTTTAATGGATTCTAAGATGCCAGAAGGTGACGGTTATGAGTTATGTGAAAGATTAAAAAAAGAAGCCAAACTTCCCGATATTCCCATTATTTTCTTACAGGGATTTGAAGCAGAGCCCAAGAAGAGTTATGATTTAGAAGTAGGAATTGTGGATTATTTATTAAAACCTTATCAATCCTCAGATGTAGTGGCTAAGGTCAATCACCATCTTAAAATTAGTTACTTACAACAAGAACTACATCAACAAAATCAGCAGCTACAACATAAATTAAACCTACACGATGCGGCACAACAATTTTATAATCATCCCCAAATTAGTCATTACTTATTGCATCAAGCGATCGCTGCTACCTCCAATGGAATTATTATTACCGATGCAACCCAAGATCATCATCCTATTATCTATGTTAATGAAGGGTTTGAGCAAATGACGGGTTATTCTCAGGGAGATGTCATCGAAAAAAGTCCTGACTTTTTGATTGAAACAGATAAAAATCAAGGAGGACTGCAAAAAATTTACAAAGCAATTAAAAGACAACAATCTTGTTCCGTTACGCTTCGTAATTATCGTAAGGATGGGACATTATTTTGGAGTGAGGTGAATCTCTCACCAGTGACAGACGATCAAGACCATGTTCTTTACTATATTTGGTTTCAATCTGATATATCAGGAAGAATTAAAGCCGAAGAAGAAAAACAACGTTATGAAGCCTGCCTTAAAAGAATGAATTACGAATTACAAGAACTCAACGAAAAACTCTATCGTTTAGCCAATTTAGATGGCTTAACAGAAATTGCCAACCGTCGTAGTTTTGATCACTACTTAGAACAGGAATGGAAGCGAATGATGAGAGAAAAACAATCTTTATCGATTATTTTAGGAGATATTGACTATTTTAAACGATATAATGATACTTATGGTCATTTAGAAGGAGATCAGTGTCTGAAAATTGTTGCTCAAACCATTCAACAGGAGGTTCATCGAGCAGGAGACTTAGCAGCACGGTATGGTGGCGAGGAATTCGTCGTTTTATTACCTAATACTCCCTTATCAGGTGCAATGAATGTGGCAGATTCGATTTTAGACAGTCTTCGTCAGCGCCAACTCCCCCATTGTGCCTCTTCTGTCCAACCCTACGTTACTATGAGTTTAGGAGTATGCTCAGTGATTCCTAATGGGACTTTAAGCGCTAAAGATTTTGTAGAAACAGCAGATATGGCGCTGTTTGAAGCTAAAGAACAGGGACGAAATCAAGTGCGTTCTAAAGCAATGACAATTGATCGTTAAGATTGTAGAACAAGCTTCTAGCTTGTGACAGGCAGGATGCCTGTACTACTATTCATCAATGATTTAGCACTTAATAGAGATAATGGTGATCACTTGACAATTTATTGGTAGGATTAACCGCATCATGAAGTTTACTAAATCGTTAAGACAAAAAATAGGCAGTGAGTTAGAAAACTACCTTGATCAGCTAGAAGAAATTACTTTAATATTTGAAGAAATGGATCAGACCTTTTTATGGTCTCCCCCAGAGGATAATTCTCATGAGTTGTATGATTATTATCTAGATGCTTTGGTTTTGGTCTATTTTAATAAATATCGCATTTTGTGCTTTTCCTTAATTCAAGTACTTAATGCCGAAAATTATCTAATGTATGGCTTAATTGGTCGAGCGATTATTGAACATACAGCTATCTTGAGATATTATGTGACAGGAAAAATGTTGCCCCTAGTCGAAAAAGCTTTAGAAGATGGAATAGTGACCAAAGAAGAAGTAGAAGAGATTATTCCTTGGTTAGAGAAGCATTTAACGGGACAGCGCTTTCAATGGCAGCCTTTTTTAGCTGATTATTTGGATGAATCTACCTCGGAACCCACTCAACAAAACAGACAGTTACAAGTTAATGTGATCACCTGTTTAGAAAAATGGATCAAAGAAGAACCTTCAATTACTCCATTATACGAATTGTTTTGTGATTTGGTTCATCCTAATTTAGGCAGTACCCTTCTCATTAGTCGTAAAGTGGAAAATCAAGTGGGAATTGGAGGTAGTCAAGGAGAACCAATTGGACTAGAGATTGTGAAAAGAACCTTATCAGATATTCTACAGATTTTTGAGGAAGTGAAAAGTCAATTAAAACAGATTCAGTCCTTTAAGTTTGCTGAGGTTTTGCGGGAAAGATAGATGATACCCAATCCAGTTTATCTACTTTAGTGATCAGTTTTCAGTTATTAGGTTTGCTGGTTTCAATTACCCCTCTTCCCACACTCCCCACACTCTGTCTAAACAATGAGCCGTGGAGCGATCGCTGTTCCTCGTACCCTTTAAGCTATTCATTGTTATTACAGTTGGAGTTTAAAAACGACACCATCAGAAATTGCAAGTATATTAGTATTACTCTAAAGCCTTGATAAATTTTGATCTTAAGGATGCTGAAATTCGTTACAGTAGAAGAATGATCACAAAGATTTAATTTCTCAAGAATTGACAGTGGCTCATTTCAGATAACCCAATAAGCTTGGTTGGTATTCTATCTCGCTTGGATACCCAAACTTATGTTATCTAAACCGTCTATAAGCCTGATCTGACTTGATTTTTGAGGAAATACCATCTCCATCCTATCACTAATAACAAACATACAATACTTGGGGGGTCAGTACTATGGGGGAAATGAACACAGCAGAATTATTAGTTCAATGCTTGGAAAACGAGGGAGTGAAGTACGTCTTCGGGCTTCCTGGTGAAGAAAATCTTCATATCCTAGAAGCGCTTAAAGAGTCTAGCATCCAATTTATCACCACACGCCATGAACAGGGCGCTGCTTTCATGGCCGATGTATATGGACGGTTAACTGGGGAACCTGGGGTTTGTCTCTCTACCTTGGGACCAGGGGCAACCAATCTCATGACAGGGGTAGCAGATGCTAACCTAGATGGTGCGCCCTTAGTCGCTATTACAGGTCAAGTGGGAACCGACCGAATGCACATTGAATCTCATCAATATTTGGATTTGGTGGCCATGTTTGCTCCCGTCACCAAATGGAATAAGCAAATTGTGCGACCAAGCAATACCCCAGAAATTATCAGAAAGGGCTTTAAGATTGCTAAATCAGAAAAACCAGGGGCAGTTCACATCGATTTACCCGAAAATATCGCTGCTATGCCCGTTGAAGGCCACCCCTTACACCGAGATGGACGGGAAAAAACCTACGCCTCATTCCGTAGTTTAAATGCAGCAGCGATCGCTATTTCTAAAGCAGACAACCCCTTGATTTTAACGGGAAATGGTGCCATTCGAGGAGGGGCCGCCGAAGCACTCACTGAATTTGCCACCACCTTAAATATTCCTGTGGTTAATAGCTTTATGGGTAAAGGAATTATCCCCTA
>JBFRWQ010000450.1:0-11732 GCA_051439665.1 Microcystaceae cyanobacterium
CGCCGTTGATGGGTTAGATGGCTACAACAAACTAAAAACCCGTACCTTTGATGGCATTATCTCTGACGTTGAAATGCCTAATATGAATGGGTTTGACTTTGTGGCGAAAGTCCTTCAACAGCCTGAATATCAAGAATTGCCGATTATTCTTGTTACTTCTTTAGCCAAAGATGATGATAAACGGCGAGGCGCACAAGTGGGTGCCAATGCTTATATTGTCAAAGACCAGTTTAACCAGGAAATGCTGATTGAAACATTAGACAGACTGGTTTAACGGTTAATAGTTAGCAGTTAATAGTTAGCAGTTATCGGGCGCAAGTCTTGCGCCCCTACAAGAAATTAAACTTACCAACTCAAAAGGAGAAAATAATGAGTATTTTTAATGCCCAAAAACTTCAATCTCGTATTCTATTAGGTTACAGCTTTCCTCTTGCTTTATTGGTTCTCTTTGCGATTTTAATGGGTTGGGGTACTATTCGACAAACAAATATTGATAGTTATATTAATAGCGATACAGGAAAAATTCAAGATGAAATTCTCGATGATATTCGCCAAAAAGATGAGTTTACTACTACTTTATTTCGTGTAGTTTTTTTCTTTTCAATTGGTGGTGCAGTGGGTACTTTTGTCGTAGGTACTATGATTTCTAAAGGCATTTCTGGTGAAGTGAAGAAAAATGTCACCGACATTACCACTTCTTCTAATGAAATTACAACTTCAGCCGAACAACAAGCAGTGACTTCTAACGAACAAGCCGCCGCCGTTAACGAAACCACCACGACAATGGATGAATTAGGGGCATCCTCTCGTCAGTCTGAGGAACAAGCAGAATCAGCCTCAACTGCTGCCCAAGAGGTTCTACAATTGGCTGAAAATGGCAACAACGCTGTAGAAGATACAGTTTCCTCCATGATGGAACTGAAAAACAAAGTACTGGATATTGCCAATCAAACCATGCGCTTAAGTGAGCAAACCACCCAAATCGGTAATATTTCAGAATTAGTCAGCGATTTAGCCCAACAAACCAATATGTTAGCCCTCAATGCTTCTGTTGAAGCGGTTCGTGCTGGGGAACATGGTAAAGGCTTCTCTGTGGTGGCTGAAGAAATCCGCAAGTTGGCCGACCAAAGTAAGCAATCTGCTGAGAAAATCAATGCTTTGGTCATTGATATCCAGAATGCTATCAATACAACGGTTATGGTAACCGATGAAGGCACAAAAACCGTGAATGCAGGAATGCAGGTTACAGAACGAACGGCACAAGCCTTTGCAGGTGTGGCAGAAGCCATTAATAACGTGGTGATGAATAACCAACAAATCACCTTGAATATTCGCCAACAAAGTCGAGCAGTACAACAAGTATTAGCCTCGATGGAACAGATTAACCAAGGTGCACAGCAAAACGCTGCAGGGATTAATCAAATTACGGCAGGAACCAAACAAATTAACGATAAAGCTCGTGATTTAGAGGCAATGGTTTAAAACAGTGAGCAGTGACCAGTTATTTAGTTAACAGTGAGGGTTAGTTATGAGTTCTCTAGTTTATGACACAGCTTATCCTTTGGCTATCCCCATCATCAATACTGACAAACTTATGTCTGAGAACAATCAGGAATGGGTATGGTCTAAACAACTGTTAAAAAGCGTTAAATCGATGCTTAGGATTTCTAAAACTGATTTTAGAGCAAAAATGTCCATTACTGCTCAAAAATACTTAGAAACAAAATACTGGTTATCACTGCTCAAAGACACCAAGTACATCACTGCACAAGCTTTTGTCAGTATTTACCAAGATGGAGAGGACATTAGACAAATGCTCTGGCAAATCTTAGCAACTACTCAAAAACCAAGAGACCGATAATCAGTGAGCAGTCATTAGCTGATCATTATTCACTAAATCTCTGAAAAAAACCAATTGGTTACTGAGAAAACTGAAAACACTGAAAACACTGAAAACACTGGTCACTGAAAAAAAGGAGACAACATCATGAGTATTCTTAATAGCCAAAAACTTCAAACCCGTATGCTTTTAGGTTACAGCGCTCCTCTTGGTTTATTAGTTCTCTTCGCCATTTTAATGGGTTGGGGTATTATTCAACAGAATAGTGTGAGCAAAGAACGTGCTAGAGCAAACCAAATGATGTTTGCCCTTGATGAAGCAGATATTGGCATGTCTCGCATGGTACGCAACGCTAGAGGTGCAGTGCTGTTCCCCAATGAACCCCATTATCGTGAATCTTTTGACAAAGGCCGTGACATTTATGAACAAGGGAAACTCAAAGTTGAAGAGAAAATCAGAGATGACAAACAAAAAGCAAATTGGCAAGAATTTATGCAAGAAGGAGAACGACTCGATAAGGCAGGAATGCAAGTTATTAGCCTAATTAAACAAGGGAAAGTAGCAGAAGCGAAAAATATAGCAGCAAATATGCCCATGACTGATTTAAGCGCTGCTTATAGTAAAATGGCTGAACGTCAAGAAGAAATCCTAGATGAAATTCGCAAAGACTATGGGTTTGCCACTACTTTATCATGGATTCTCATCTTTGTTGGCTTAATTGGTGGTACAGTTGGCACTTTGGTCTTAGGTGCAATGATTTCTAAAGGGATTGCTGGTGAAGTAAAGAAAAATGTCACCGACATTACCACCTCTTCTAATGAAATTACCACTTCAGCCGAACAACAAGCAGCGACCTCCAATGAACAAGCTGCCGCCGTTAATGAAACCACCACTACAATGGATGAATTAGGAGCATCCTCTCGCCAGTCTGAAGAACAAGCAGAATCAGCCTCAACTGCTGCCCAAGAAGTTCTACAATTGGCTGAAAATGGCAATAACGCTGTAGAAGATACGGTTTCCTCCATGATGGAACTGAAAAACAAAGTGCTGGATATTGCTAATCAAACCATGCGCTTAAGTGAGCAAACCACCCAAATCGGTAACATTTCTGATTTAGTCAGCGATTTAGCCCAACAAACCAATATGTTAGCCCTCAATGCCTCTGTTGAAGCGGTTCGTGCTGGGGAACATGGTAAAGGCTTCTCTGTGGTGGCGGAAGAAATCCGCAAGTTGGCAGACCAAAGTAAACAATCTGCTGAGAAAATTAATGCTTTGGTCATTGATATCCAGAATGCTATCAATACAACGGTTATGGTAACCGATGAAGGCACAAAAACCGTGAATGCAGGAATGCAGGTTACAGAACGGACAGCACAAGCCTTTGCAGGTGTGGCAGAAGCCATCAATAATGTGGTGATGAATAACCAACAAATCACCTTGAATATTCGCCAACAAAGTCGGGCGGTACAACAAGTATTGGCCTCGATGGAACAGATTAATCAAGGCGCACAACAAAATGCTGCAGGTATTCAACAAATTACCTCAGGAACCAAACAAATTAACGATAAAGCCCGTAATTTAGAGGCAATGGTTTAACGCAGTGAATAGTTAAGTTATCGGGCGCAAGCATTGCGCCCCTACACAATCAAAAAAGGAGGTTAAGATGCTTGATTTGCTTGAAAGACTCGAAAAACAGGTCAAAGCAACTGCTCGTTAACTTTCGTAAGGTTTTTGGGCATAACAATAATAGGCGCAAGCAAGGCGCTCCTACAAATACAGATAACTGTTCACTGTTTATTGGTTACTGAACATGATTAAAGTTCTTATAGTGGAAGATTCTCCTGTCGCCATGACCCTACTAAAACGTATGGTAAATGAAACCCCCGATCTACAAGTAGTGGGAACAGCCCGTACTGGGGTGGATGCAATGGACTTAATTCCCAAAACTAAGCCAAATATCATCTGTTCTGACCTCTATATGCCTAAAATGGATGGTTTAGAATTGACAATGGAGGTAATGAGTAAATTCCCCACGCCAATTTTAATTATTAGTTCATCAGTACAGAAGAAAGACACTCAACAAGTCTTTCAACTCCTCAACGCAGGGGCAGTGGATGTGTTCCCCAAACCAACCGCAGGACTCTCTAGTGAATACGACGCAACAAAAGCCAGATTAATCGAGAAAATTCGCATTGTTTCTGGGGTTAAAGTCTTTACTAAACGGCGACGTGAAAAACAGCCTCTAGTTTCTCAAGGTGTTGCCAATTCCCCTACTCGTTTTCCCCCAGTTGCCTTTAAACCTGATATCGATGCAAGCATTAAAGTGTTAGCAGTCGGAACCTCTACAGGTGGTCCACAGGCTCTACAGGAACTTTTCAGCACATTTCCTCCTTTTATTCCTGTTCCTGTGCTTTGCGTCCAACATATTAGCAAAGGCTTCTTAGATGGGTTTGTAGAATGGTTTAACCAAAGTTGCCCCTTACCCGTCGAAATTGCCAAACATCAAGAAATGCCTAAGCCGGGGGTCGTTTATCTGCCCCCTGATAAGCAACACTTAGAAATCGACAGAAGTGGACGCTTTAATTGCTATATATCAGCCAATGTCGATGGTCATTGTCCCTCTGTCACGGTTTTATTCAATTCTGTTGCTAAATTCTATGGCAGACACGCCATTGCTGTGTTAATGACCGGCATGGGACGGGATGGTGCATCAGGATTATTAGAAATTGCCCGAAAAAATGGCTTTACCATTGCTCAAGATGAATCTACCTCCGTTGTCTTTGGCATGGCTCACGAAGCTATTAAATTAGGGGCAGCCAACAAGATTTTACCAATCCAAGAAATTGCCCCCGTCGTACTGCAACGACTTAAACAGTGAATAGTTTACTGATTGCTGATTACTGTTTACTGCTTACTATTTACTGCTTACTGAATTATGACACAAGCTTACTTAAGTCCCGAATTAAAAGCCAAATTTGTTGATCTGATTGCCAAACAAACAGGGATTGAGGTCCGTGAACAGAATTTGCGTTCCTTAAAAGAAAATATTGGCCAGAGAGTTAAAGACTTAAACCTAAAAACCCCTGAAGGTTATTATGGCCTTTTGGCTTCTCATACGCCTCAAAGTGAGGCAGAATGGCAGCAATTTGTCTGTTTAATGACCAATAGAGAAAGTTATTTCTTCCGTGATCAAGGTCAATTTGCCCTCCTGAGAAATCATCTTATTCCCGACTTAATTGAACGAAAAAAAAATACCCGTTCAATTCGCATTTGTAGTGCAGGTTGTTCAACTGGACCAGAACCCTATTCTATCGCTATTCTGCTACAAGAAATGATTCCTGATCTAGAAAGATGGCAAATAAAAATCTATGGGATTGATATTAACAAAGAATCCTTAGATATTGCTCGTCAAGGGGTTTATAATGATTGGTCTTTCCGCAATGTCAGTAATGATATTAAACAACGTTATTTTAGGGAAGTCGGCAAGAATGCCTATCATCTCAATCCTGACATTCAAAAGATGGTTAAATTTCATCGAGTTAATTTAGTAAGAGATACCTTTCCCTCTGATCAATTTGACCTCAGCGATATGGATATCGTGATTTGCCGTAATGTTTTCATCTATTTTGTTGAATTGGCTATTGTTCGGGTTCTCGGTAAATTTTATAATATGTTGCAACCCTTTGGCTATTTAATGACTGGTCATGCCGAAGTTGGAATGCAGCATCTTAAGCGCTTTCAAACTAAACTGTTTCCCGAATCAATTATTTATCAACGTCCCTCAGAAAGCCTCGAAAATTTAGGTCAAGCGTTCCAAGATTATACCCATTCATCAAAAGCGAAAAACTTTACCCTTACCACCCCTAAATCCCCAAGTAAACGAGCGGTAGCGCCTCCTGTCACGACTCCTTTAATCTTTTCTTCTCAAGTTCAACCCTCTCCTACACCGAAAAAAGTAGAACCTAAACCCGTTGCTAAAGCGAAAAAACTTAATGCTCAGGAACAATACTTTCAAGAAATCTTGGAATTTATTGCACAAAAATCTTACTTTTTGGCAATTCCACGCATTGAAAAAGTATTGGCAAAATCCCCTAATCATTTTCAAGCTCATTATCTTTTAGGAGAAATTTATGCCAATTTAGGTCAATATACTCAAGCCATTGATGCTTGTAATAATGCGATCGCTGTTAATTCTTTGAACATCAAACCTTATTATTTATTGGCTCAAATTGCCGATGAACAAGGTAATTTAGACTTAGCAAGAAAGCATCTCAATAAGGTTATTTATCTTGAACCAAATTCAATTTTTGCCTATTACAAATTGTCTAATCTTTATCAACAGGAGGGAAACTATAAACGAAGCCAAAAAATGCAGCAATCTGCCTTAAAAACCCTTCAATCAATGCCTGAAGATGGGGTTATTACTGAAATGGATAACCTCAAGGTTGCTGATTTAATTGTCCAATTAGAAAGTCAATTAACCTAAAGTAGAACAGGCATCTTGCCTGTAATTAAAATGGAACAGGCATCTTGCCTGTAATTAAAGTGGAAAAGGCATCTTGCCTGTGAGAACAAACCTTTGAGGTGGGTAAGTTCAACTTAAAACCTAACATAAATTCAAATCAGTAGAACAGGCATCTTGCCTGTAACCGAAATCGAAAAACGGGCGCTTACACCCCTACAAAACTAACAGAAAAGGAGAAAAACCATGCAAGAATATTCTTATTTAACCTTTAATTTCAACAAATTACGCTATGGTGTTCCCACCATGAATGTACAAGAAACTTTCTTCCTTCCTGAAGTTACCCCAGTCCCTGAAACCCCAGATGATATTGTCGGAATTATTAACCTGAGAGGAACAATTATTCCGATCATGGACTTAAACCACCGTTTCGGTTATTCAGCGATTGATTACCGCTTACAAGATAGCATAATTATTCTTCGTTGGCAAGAATTAACAGTAGGAATTATCGTCAATGAAGTTTATGATGTCAGAAACATTTCCCCCGATGAAATAACCGACGATTTATCCTATGATGTGCCAAGTTTAAAAGATGCTGCACCTGACAGATTTATTTCAGGAATTTCTCGCAGTGGAGAACAATTATTCACCTTGTTAAACATAGAAAATCTATTGCGTTATGTTGACGCACAAGATATACCAACACAAGAATTAGATCAATCAGATGAAAATGTAATTCCGTTAAATAAAGAATCAATTTTTTGTCCTCAAGCCACACCCGAAGAACGTATTGTCTATCAAACTCGTGCTGCTAACCTTAGACAAGTTATTGTTGAACAAGACTTAACAGATGTTAAACCGATTTCTGTTATTGCTTTTAGTAACGAGTTTTTTGGAATTGATCTTACGTTAGTACGGGAATTTACAACCTTTAATAAAATAACTCAAATTCCCTGTACCCCTCGTCATATCTTAGGAAATATTAACCTCCGAGGTGAAATATTAACCCTAATTGATCTCAGTGGTTTCTTTAATTTACCCACCAGTCAAGTTAGTCAACGGACAGATGCTGTCGTGGTAGAAGTTGAAGGAATTGTCGTGGGAATTACGGTTGATCAAGTGCGAGATGTTTTGTTACTTGAGCGCCAAACAATTACGGAAGTGCCGACTGCTTATGCTGTTAATGAGGACTATTTACAAGGGGTTGTTCCCTATGAAGGTAAAATGCTTAGTTTATTAGATTTAGCTAAAGTCTTAGTAGAAGGGGGCTTAATTGTAGAAGAAGCAGTTTAAACCTATTAGGGGCTAAAGCCCAACAACAGTCCAATTGTTCAAACCCTGTTATTACTCTCTGGGCAAGAATCTCCCCACACTCCCCCCTCTTCCCCATCTCTACCAAAAATAGGTTTTATAAGTCGTATTTGGCATAGATGGGGCTAAAGCCCAACAAAAGTCCATTTTACTCACTATGTCTTTTGATAAATCAAAATCTTCTTTGCTTTCATCCAGACGGATCTTTTTATTAGGGATAAGCGCTTTAACAGCTACTATTGCTATGGAAAAAGGTCTCCAGGCGCTTCCTGTGGTTAAACAAAGCGACATGACTAATAAAGTCCAGACAATTTCGGGAACGGTTTTTTATCGTCAACGTATCGCTTTACCCCCTAATGCTATCCTGATTCTGACCTTTGCTGATATTAGTAAGATGGATGTTGCAGCGACGTTAATCGTAGAAAAGAAGATTAATCTGATGGAGCGCCAGGTTCCTATTCCTTTTACCTTAACCTATGATCCCAGTAATCTTGACCCTCGTTTCCGCTATAGTATCCGTGCTCAAATTTTTGTTGAGGATCAATTACGATGGACAAGTACCAGAGTTTATCCCGTGGATATAAAAGATGACTCGACTAAGGTAGAAATTCAATTAGAATCAGTGGGAAGATAAGTTCTTTAGTCGTATCTATTGTTAAATAATATAAAGAAAAGGGATGGGTTTATTTGAAATATTGTAAACAATCCAATCCTGAATAGCAAATCTAAGTTATAAATAAAGTAATTAAATAAGGAGTCACACTATGAATATCAGAAAAATTTTACCGATAGGATTTGGTTCTGTTCTATTTGTTGTTATGGTTCAGAATATTATTTTTCAACAAATGGCTAAACAATTACGAGATAGTGCCGAATGGGTTGCCCACACATATAATGTTCAATTTTTGATGAAAGATTTAGAAAAAACTTTGGTTGATGCGGAAACAGGACAAAGGGGTTTTATTTATACTGGTCAAGATAATTTTTTAGAACCCTATAATGATGCCTTGTCTGCGATAGACAATCAGTTTGAATTTCTGAAGGAAACAGTATCTGATAATCCACCACAAGTACAAAGATTAAATCAAACACAAGATTTGGTACAAAAAAAATTCGATGAGTTGAAAGAAACAATTAACCTCAAAAAGCAAGGCAAGGAAGCAGAATTAAGAAAGTTAGTACTTTCCGGTCTGGGCAAACAGATTATGGATGATATCAGATCTCAGATTCTGGAAATGATTGAAATAGAAAGCAAACTACTTGATGAAAGAACCAAAGCAGCAGACCGAGCTTATCTGTTTGTAACAATTGTTGCTTGGATTGGCGCAATCACTGTTTTGTTAATCGGCATCATCATTCTACGGGTGATTAATAACATTGCCATACAACCCATTGAAAGAATTGTCAATGTACTGAGTTCTTCTGCACATGAAATGGCTGCCAGTGTGGAACAACAACAAAGAACCTCTTCTTCACAAGCATCTTCTGTTAACGAAACAACCAGCACAATGGATGAGTTGGGAGCATCCTCTACGGAATCTTGTACGCAAGCAGATCAAGCTGATATGGCGGCACAGCAAGCGCTTAAAGTAGCAGGAGTGGGTAATGAGATTGTGGCAGAAACGTTAAACAGAATGATAGACTTGAAAGAACAAGTTGAAAAGATAGCCACTCAAATTACTTCTCTGAGTAAAGAAACTAATCAAATTGGTTCTATCTCTCAATTAGTTAGTAATGTGGCTAATGATACCAATATGTTGGCGATTAATGCTTCTGTGGAAGCGGTTCATGCTGGAGAAGATGGCAAACGATTTTCTATCGTGGCATCTGAAATCAGAAAGCTATCAGACCAAACCAAAGAATCTGCCCAAGAAATTAATACTTTAGTAGCTAATATCCAAAATTCATTACACAGTACAGTTGTGGTAACAGATGAAGGAACACAGAAAGTAAATACGGGCATGGAAATCACTCAAAAAACCACTAAAGCTTTTGAGGAAATTATTGAGGCTGTGAATAATGTAGTGATTAATAATCAAGGAATTTCTCTTAATACCAAACAACAAGGCCATGCTATTACTCAAGTTCTGCAAAGTATGGATGAGATTAATAAAGGCGCTGGGGAAACAGTACATGCTATGACTCAAATTCAACAAACAGCTAATGAACTAAACAATGTAGCTTCTGAGCTTAAGACTATCATTTAAGCTGATTTCCATTTCTCTGTTTCTTGTACTCCCGTTAAAATTCATTTATTGTCTTAAACTATGATGGATTTGATTGAATGATGGACTATGATTAAGAGATTAAGAGAGGTTAAGGGTTAAGGGTGATTAAGCTGATCCTTCCTTAACCTCTACTTTGGCTTATTTTGTTGGGTTGCATGGTGCTTAATTCATTTATTGTCTTAAACTATGATTAATGTGATTGAATGATGGACTATGATGAGGGGATGTTGATCTTCAATAAGTGTTGACACACTCTTTGCTAGAAACTTGAGGTAATTTACTCATGTTGAGGGTGGTTAAGCTGATTGATTGTCAGCATCAGGATTTTTCGGATTTACGAATTTTCAGGATTTTGGACTTGATTGATTATTATCGCTTTTCTTAGAGAAAGATGAATGGGAGCGCTCTTTTTAATTTAAGATGACTTAAGTAATAATTGTGCAGGTGGTGTGGGCGCAAGACCTATAAAAGTTAAATAAAGCTACAATAGAAACATTAAACTCACAATAACTGATAAATAGATGATGACCTTAGCTGATGTCCTTCCTAATGCTCGTAAACTATCAGCGAGCGAAAAACTTAAACTGATCCGTATTTTAGCCGAAGATTTAGAGACTGCCGAAAATATTACACCCTTAGAACCATTCAAAACTTATGAGTTGCCAACTCCTTATGATAGCTTTGGGGCGGGAGAAATTTTAATGAAAACCCTTAAAAAAGACAAAGAAAATGATTAAACTATGCTGTTCAAATATTCAACCACAAATGCAACTCAAAATGAATTTGATAGCTTGCCAAGAATACCACTTATCTTAAAACGAGATAATCAACAAGTGGAAGCCATTGGTTTAGTGGATAGTGGCGCAACCGTCAACGTTATTTCCTATCAACTTGGACTTGATCTAGGTGGCATTTGGGATGCTCGTCAAGCTATTATTCAATTAGGAGGTAATCTGGGTAATCAAAGTGCAATGGCTTTCTCGGCGATCGCTCATGTTGGAGAATACCCACCCATCGAATTGGTATTTGCTTGGGTACAAAATCCGAATATTCCTCTAATTCTTGGACAAACCAACTTTTTTATGGAATTTGATGTTTTCTTTTATCGTTCTCGCTTGGAGTTTGAAATCAAACCTAAATCATAGTGCGATCGCTTGTAGGTTCTTCCTTGTTGACTGAACATAACGTACCTCATCTTTGTTAAGGATCTTAAATAAGTCTTTATTTAGACCCCCTAATCGGAAATTTTAGGTACAATTTAGATGTAATGCTAATAAAATGAGTAAGGACAAGCTTTTACTATGGATATTAAAATCATTATGATAGGACTAACCGGGATTTTTATTGTTTCCTGTCTTTTCTTCGGTACTAAGAACGGTTTTTACGATTCTGATAACTATGATGGTAATGGATCAGCCCATTAAAAGTTACCTTGTGGGTGGTGGTGTGGGTTATCATCATCAAAAAAATGGGTTTGAAACCCCGTCGTTCTACGACGGCTTTACTATTAGAGTCTAACACTTCACAGAATAATGTGTTAGAATGTGAGCTATGGAAAAAGCACATTCCTATCGATTTTACCCAACCCCCCCTCAAGAGTCGCTCTTGCGACGTACATTAGGCTGTGTAAGATTGGTTTACAATAAAGCTCTCCATGAACGAATCCAAGCATGGTATGAAAGGCAAGAAAGAATAGGATATAGTCAAACATCTTCAATGTTGACTAATTGGAAAAAGCAGGAAGATTTAGACTTTTTAAACGAAGTAAGTTGCGTTCCTTTACAACAAGGACTCAGACATTTACAAACAGCCTTTGCTAACTTTTTTACGGGTCGTACCAAGTATCCTAACTTTAAGAAAAAACATCAGGGAGGCAGTGCAGAATTTACCA
>JBFRWQ010000451.1:0-3391 GCA_051439665.1 Microcystaceae cyanobacterium
CTCGGTTCCGGCCCCGGCCTAACAATAGGGGGCACCGGGGGGCGGGCGGGGCGGGTGGCGGGTGTGGGCCGAGAGGGCAGAGCGGGAATACTTGAAACCAGCAAACCTGATAACTGGGGTATATAAACTGGATGTGGTATGATAAAAGATGCTGTCCATTCTTCATTAAAGTAATGAATGAAAAAGCAAAATTATTAGAAGCGCTCGCAGGTAAAAATCGAGGATTATTGGTCACTGAAGCGGATAAGGTCAATATTCTGTCTGCGGTGGAACGGTTAGAGGACTATAATCCCCATCCCAACCCTTTACAGCAACCTGAATTACTCGACGGAGACTGGCGTTTACTTTATACCAGCAGTCGCAGTATTTTAGGACTAGATCGCTTTCCTCTGCTAAAACTAGGACAAATTTATCAATGTATTCGACCAACGGCAGCTAAACTATACAATATTGCCGAAATTGTTGGTGTACCGTTTTTAGAAGGAATTGTCAGTGTTGCTGCGAGTTTTGAAGCAGTATCTGAGCGCCGTGTCAATGTCAATTTTGAGCGCTCGATTATTGGGTTACAACGGATTATGGGCTATCTTTCCCCTCAACAAATGATTGAGGAGATAGAGAAAGGAAAACAATTTTTACCGCTAGATTTTAAGATCGAAAATCGAGAACAAAAGGGATGGTTAGAGATTACCTATATTGATGAAGATTTAAGAATTGGCCGTGGCAATGAAGGGAATATTTTTGTTTTATCCAAAGATAAATGATGGTTCAATATGACATCACCATTACTCCATAGGTAGCATGATGATTGTGTGGGAAGTGATTTTAAGCCAAAAAATTCAAAAGAATTGGATTATTTAAGAAAGTTAAGTAGGGCTTGCTGAATAACTCGAAACCTATGATCTATCAAGGTTTTGGGATACTTCCTAAACAAAAAAGTGCAAGAAAGGGGAATGTAATATCTCGAAAAGCACTTCCCCCTCTTTTAAATCATCATAATCTCTCCTCCTGCCCCCTGCCTCTAAAACCCCACCAAATGACTTTTTCAGCAAGCCCTAAGTATTCTTCACCGTCAACTGTTTGGTATATCAGGTAACAGAAGACATTGCTCTCATATTGTACTATAAAGTATAGTTTTTTGACTTCTTGAAGGAGCATTATTCAGTGCTAAACTTTCTCAATGATTTACTCTGGGGCAAGATACTCATTGTTGTCCTCTTAGTTATCGGTGTTTTGTTATCCGTTCGTTCCCAATTCGTGCAATTTCGCTATTTTACACGAATGTTCACCATTTTAAATCAGTCCTTTGAAACGGAAGAAGGACAAGTGAACTCATTTCAAGCCCTTGCTTTAAGTGTCGCTGGCCGAGTGGGTGCAGGAAACATTGCAGGTGTGGCTGTCGCCATCAGTTTAGGTGGCCCTGGGGCAGTTTTTTGGATGTGGATGACTGCTTTGGTGGGAATGGCTACCAGTTTCTTTGAATGTACCATTGCCCAGGTTTTTAAGCACGTTCAACCCGATGGCAGTTATCGAGGTGGCCCCGCTTACTATATGGAGAAAGGCTTAAACCAGAAAGGAATGGGCTATGTCTTTTCTTTCCTTTTATTGGTAACGTTTGGCTTTAGTTTTAATGCGGTTCAATCTTATACCGTTGCTACCTCTTTAAATGATACCTTTAAAATCCCAACTAATATTAGTGGCTTTATTTTAGCCGTTATTTTAGGATTAGTCATTTTTGGGGGTGTCAAAAGAATTGCCCAAGTTGCTGAATTTGTTGTTCCCGTGATGGCGGGTGGGTATTTCTTAATGTCCTTATTGGTTTTAGTGACCAATTTTGCCGAAATTCCATCGGTTATTTCCTTAATTTTTAGGAGCGCTTTCGGTTTAGAACAAGTGATCGGAGGAGGAATAGGGACAGCCCTTTCTTTCGGTATTAAACGGGGATTATTTTCCAATGAAGCAGGGTTAGGAAGTGCGCCGAATGTGGCTGCCGTTGCCTATGTGAAACATCCCGTTAACCAAGGAATTATTCAATCATTTAGTGTCTTTATTGATACTATTATTTTGTGTACTTGTACTGCATCTGTTATTCTGTTATCTAGTGTTTATCAACCAGGGAGTGATGCAGAAGGCGTATTGTTAACTCAGAATGCAATGGCTGAACATATTGGTATATGGGGACAGGCTTTTATTAGTATCGCTTTAACCTTGTTTGCCTTTACCTCCGTCATTTATAATTACTATCTGGGGGAAAACAGTCTGAACTTTTTTAGTGAAGGAAACAAACTCCTCTTTAATGGATTTCGTATCTTAACCCTTGCTTTAATTATTTGGGGTGCGGTGCAAGATTTAAGCACAGTCTTTGGTTTTGCTGATGTCACAATGGGGCTATTAGCTTTAGTCAATTTAGTGGCCTTATTCGGCTTAATGAAGATTGGATTACGAGTCTTACAAGACTATGATCAACAACTTCAACAGGGAATTCAAGAGCCTATTTTTGATTCTACCGCCTTTTCTGATCTTAAGATTGACCCCAAAGCATGGACAGATACTACCCCAAAACAAACCTCTGATATAAGTTAATAAATGTTTTTTTCTCAATTCCAAGGTGCATTAATGGGTGGATTATATCCACCTTTTTTTCAAAATACCTCCTCTCTTTCTCTCCCTTGGCAACAAGGTTATTTAGTGATTATTGATGCTTTATTAAAAGATAAAATATCAACCCCTAATTTTTGGCAAGATAGCGCTTCTTTAATGACTTCTTTAAAACCCACTCAAGTCAACTTAATGTTACTGCCCCTATCGGTTTATTATCATGACGATCTATTAACCTTAAAGCAACACCTTGATCGCTTTATTTCTGCTTCTTCTTTGACCCCCTCTTATCGAGAAAGTTTATACTTATTTGCATCAGCGATCGCTGCTTCCCTCAGACGACAAGACACAAGGTTAATTGAGCAACTCATCCAACATTATCCTCAATTTAATCTAACTTCCTATCTGATCTGGCTCAAGGATAGGTTGTCAGCAGGTGTTCCCATCAATCAGCTTATTCGACAATTTCCTAAAGAATTAGACCTGGAATTACTCCCTTTTTTCCTTACTTTATTTGCCATATCTGATACACCAGAAATGCCCCATTTAGCCTTATTAAGAGTAAGTCAAACCCCTTTACAACCCCAGATAACAATGGGATTAACTGGTGCATTATTAGGGGCAATGGGAAGACTAGAAAAATTACCTATAATTTGGCAACTCCGTTATCATAAAATAGCTGATCAACAAGAATTAATTCCTAAACTTAATGCGCTTTGGCAACATTGGACAGGTAACCTATCTGATTATATAGCAGATTCTGTGGCAACACCCCTTGTCATGCAGCCTCGTTCTT
>JBFRWQ010000452.1:0-8231 GCA_051439665.1 Microcystaceae cyanobacterium
AAGGGAGAAGATGCTCTCATGGATGTGATGAATAACTAATATCATTAGTTACAATATTTCAGCAAATAAAAATGGTTTTATCACCTAATTATAGCATTTCCCAATCTCATGAGGTACACCACTATAGTATTAAAAAATAAGGTGTTTGACATTAAGGATCCTTGAAACCCAGTCACAGCCTACTCGGAGCCTCCTGCCTCCTGCCCAAGCGCATGAGTGCGTAGCACTATATATCTTAACACCAGCCTCCTGCTTCCTGCCTCCAAGGTATTAATTCTGTACCTCACTACTATGGAAATTGCTATATATTAAGCACCATGTACTTGATTCCGAATAATTCCTAAGAATTCCTCCCCTCCCCAGCGCCCATAGACATCAAAAGGCCGAGCATGACTTACGAAATTTTGAGCAACATAGGCTCTCCTGACTTTATGGTGATCAGCAAAACTTATATATCGTAGGATGGGTTAGGCACAGCAATAACTTAGAGGAAAAGTTGATAATTTTTGATTTGTGCCGTAACCCATCACAGGCTAATTGTATGATTTTATACGGTCTCCACCATCGTCTCGAAAGATCCCAAATGTTAGCCTGTATAAGAGTCTGTCAAACTTTATCTAATTTTTACACTGATATTCATCTTTTTCGTTATGACGAGAAGCGTGAAGAAATTTATATTTTGGCAGGGGATACAATTGGTATAACTATCTTTAAAAACGGATTATGGGAATTTGATTATGAGACAGACACCTGATTTTCAGCAGATGAGTCGTAAAGAACTTAGAAAGTATGTGCTTACTCATCGAGAAGATGAAGAGGCATTACGCATTTATATGGAAAGATTACGGAACGAATCAGGGGTTAACCGATACAGGGGTGGACTGGATGAACAAGATTTCCAGCAATTAGAACAGTTATTAGCAGAAAAGTACGATCATCGGTAATGCGATCGCTTTTTAAGCCTATCTCATTTGTTGTGATGATTTCTTATCTCAACCGCCCTGCAATGAATTGACAGGGCTAATATATATCGTTATCTAAAGATAACTTGGTATAGCCAACTAACGATGAGCAATTTTAGTTCAATAAATTGAACGTCTCTTATGAGCCTTGAAATTGATTTCAAGGCGGGTGTCTGGGAACGTTCAAGAGGATGATATGAGTGCTTTTTAAGCTTATCCCATTGGTTATGGTATGATTGATGTTGACAACACTCATTAAATCCCAATTCATAATTCATAATTCATAATTACAATATAGCAAAAGTACATCGTTCTGTATGGATTATTTTTTTATAATTAAAACTCTTCATAATTTTTTCAATTTCTTGTCGAGGACTTGTACCTTGTCTTTCTGGAGTTACATCGACAACAATTACTCTTGGTCGTATATCCCCTAAACCTTTAAGGATTTCAGGTTCAAACCCTTCTGCTTCAACTTTTAAATAAATAGAAGAAGGCTCTAGATTATACTCATTAAAAATCCCCTTGAGGGTTTCTACTTTTACTTCTTCCGTCATATTGAGATCATCAACATCTGGTTTAAGAAGACTATTATCAGATCCTGTTGTTGATAAATTAAGTTGAGCAGTACCAGACTCACTACCCAAAGCAAGTCGAATAGGTATAGCATTGTTGATCTCATATAAGGACAAATTCATTTGAAGACAATGAAAATTCTTGCTAGAAGGTTCGATACTTATCACTTTCGCAGCACCTAATTGAGCGGCGGCAACACTAAATCCACCCACAAAAGCACCACAATCAATCACTGTATCTGTATTTAATATCGAAACTTGATCACAGGTATATTTTTTGGTTAAGTGTTTATGAAATCCGTTGGATAGTATGCTGAGTTGCCCAGGAAACGTTGAGCGCAGAGATGAGTAAGGGAAAAAATAGCCAACTTGATTGAGCTTATTTTTGATAAATACAATGTTAGGTTCAATTATTGAGCAGATTACACCTTGACGTAAACGAGAATATTGAATTAATCTTCCCATTTTAAATCTTATTTTTGCCAGAATTGTTTTCATTTCTATAAGGAAATACCTTTTTATTAGTTAAATTGCTGTTGTTTGTTACAAAATACTTGAATAGTTTGTAAACTTCCCCCTACATAAAGACTTTGTTTGCCATTTTTAAAACCTATTTCCTCTAAGGTTTGTTGTAAATCAATTTTTAAAAGTTGCCATGCAGTTTCCGTTTCAAATAACTGCATAAAAATAGCTAACGGTGGCCATAGTATGGGATTGGTTGGAGCGTGTAAATCAATAAACGCAAAAACACCATTAGGTTTTAAGACTCGATATACTCCCTTAAAAATTTGTTGTAATTGGTCGGCTGTCATTTCATGTAAAGCAACACTGGTATGAACTAGATCAAAGGAGTTATCATCAAAAGGTAAATCCTCTGCCAAGCCTTCTACATAATTAGCCTGTGGAACAGCTTTTTTTGCCCGTTTTAAGGCAACTGGGGACGCATCTAACCCCGTAACCTGTTCCGATAATGGGACTAGATAACGAGTGGTTTGACCCCCACCACAACAAAGGTCTAAAATTGAACTCTCACGATTGATCGTTAAACCCTGTAAGGCTAACTGACGAAAACGCCTTTCTCCTCCCACACTCAGGGCAGCTATACGGGAAATTCCATCGTATAACCAAGGATATTGATAACTCCATTGTCTTAAAATTGTTGCCATTGTCTTTTGCGATGGGGAATCATAAATTTTCAGCGCTTTCTCATTAACTATATAACAAACCAGATGGAGTACGATACCAAATCCGACTGATAAAACCAAGTTATAGGTAGAGAGGGGGAGTGTAGGGAGTGTAGGGAGTGTGGGGAGTCTGGGAATAATTGAAACCAGCAAACCTGAAAACTGATAACTGCTATAGCCTAAGAAATTTTTGGCAACCTTTTGGGAATACTAGGCTCATGTTTGTTTTTATCATTTTTTAGCCATGACTCAATCTGGACACACCGACCTTCCTCCCTTACCTCCACCACTTCCTGATTTTGATGACCTAGATACTCCTAATGTTGACACCCCAGACATCGAAGAGCCTGAAACCCACTTTAGCTTTACCCCCCCTGCGATAACTCAATCGCCTGACGTTGAGGCATCACAAACCATGGCCATGTCTGCATCACCTATGACACGGCAAGAGCGCCCCATGACTCAGACTCAAGTGCGGCCAACCGCACCTCCCCTTCCCCCCATGCCCGCAGCCCCTCCTACACCATCAAGGCGGATGATCGGACGATCGCCAGGGCAACCTTCCTTACAAGAACTGGTTAACATTGCTAACGAAGAAGGATTTTCCGATATTCACTTAGGAGTTGGGGAAGTTCCTCGGATCAGAGACAGGGGGGAAATGGTACTCTTAGACTATGATGAAACAGATCAGAATACGTTTATGAGTTGGTTGCAGGAGATCATGACAGATCAAGAAATTCAGCGATTTAAAAAAGAATTAGAATTTGATGGGGCAACTCAATATGACTTTGCTAGGGTCAGAATTAACGTCTTCGACACCTTACTGGGTCATGCGATGGTTTTACGTCTGATTCCTGTAAAAATCCTCACAATGGAACAGTTACGACTGCCGATGATTTTCCAAGAAATTTCTGATTCCCACAAGGGCTTAATTCTGGTAACCGGACCAACGGGATCAGGTAAATCAACGACAATGGCAGCAATGGTGGATTATATTAACAAAGAACACCCAAAACACATCATTACCATTGAAGATCCTGTTGAATTCGTCCATCAAAGTCGTCGCTCCTTGATTAAACAACGGGAAGTGGGAATGCACACCCTCAAGTTTGATAATGCCCTAAAAGCGGCTTTACGGGAAGATCCTGACATCATCCTAGTGGGGGAAATGCGGGACAAAGAAACCGTTAATACTGCCCTCAAAGCAGCCCAAACAGGTCACTTAGTAATGGGAACGTTACACACGAATAGTGCGGTGAAAACCTTAGAACGGATTTTGAGTCTCTATACTGCAGAAGAACGGGAAGCGATGCGGGTTGCGATCGCAGAATCTCTTGTTTCTGTCATCTCCCAAGGATTATGTCGCACAACTGATGGAAAACGGGCAGCCTACCACGACATACTAATCAATACGGAAACAGTCAAAGACTATATCTGTCAGGCTAAAAACGATGAAATTTCCGAACTGATGAGAGATGGAGAATTTGATGGCATGATTACAACCAATCAATCTCTCTTTAATCTCTATCAAGAAGGACGAATTACCGAAGAAACGGCGATGGAATGTTCACCAATTCCCAATGAAATGGCTATGATGTTACGGGGACGAATTTAGCTGATTACTGTACGGGCGCAGATGCTTGCGCCCACCCCACTCATACCAAATCCGACTTATAAAACCTAGTTTTGGTAGAGATGGGGAAGAGGGGGGAGAGGGGGGAGATTCTTGCCCAGAGAGTGATAACTGGGTTTTGTTAACCGGATTTAGTATCAATACTGTTTGGTTTGTTTGGTTATCTGTTGAGATAGAGAGGGGGGAGATAGGGAAGACTTCATTATCCCCACACCTCCTACACTCACCTATTTATTCCGTATAATTACCCATCTCATCCAACACAGGATAAGGCTTTCCCTGTTGACGATAGATTTGTGCGATCTCAGGATAACCCCACTCAAACAATAATTGATTATAAAGCGCCGAATCTAAGCGCACCTGCTCATATAACCCTGCCCCTAACCTTTGTCGTTGAGCTTCAAATAAGATAACAGCCGCCGCTACCGAAACATTTAAAGATTGTACCATTCCCATCATCGGAATAATCAGATGACCATCTGCTAACGTGGCTGCTGTTTCACTCACCCCCCATTTTTCAGCCCCCATTAAAATCGCTGTCGGTTGAGTATAATCAAGAGAACGATAATCGATCGCCTGATCACTGAGATGGGCAGCATAAACCTGAAACTGATTTTGCTTTAATATTTGAATAGCAGAGGTAATATCAGGATGAATCTGCAAATTAATCCATTTCTCGCTTCCCTGTGCCACTTGACTAAAGGTAGGAAACTCAGAGGTTTGATTCACAGCATGAACATTAAGAATTCCCACTGCATCACAAGTACGAATAATGGCAGAGAGATTATGGGGTTTATGAACATCTTCGGTTAAAACGGCTAAATCAGGTTGCCGTTTGTCTAAAACTTGTTTGATGCGTTGATAACGTCGAGGAAGCACAGAAATTAAGATAAAACGTACCATTATTTTATCATCCTAACTGTACTCCCCACTCAATTGTTAAAATTTCCAACGCAAAACCCATCATTTCCCTAACCCATCAGGGAAAATAGAAGAGTCCCCTAGATGCTCTAAACGAATAAAATGACCATTAAATCTAAACTATTTGGACTGATTATCTTTCCAGCAGCCATTATGTTAATTGGTGCATTAATTACCCATAGCAGAATTAAGACGGTTTACGATGATGTTCTAACCAACATTGAGGAAGGACAAGAATCAGTTACCGTAGAATCTATGGCTAAAATTGGAGAATCAACTATTAGTCTGGTTTCGGTTGTTTTTATTGTTGCTATCATTGCTAATTTAATTTCTAGTTATTGGTTAACCCGTAATATTACCCGTTCCTTAAGTAAGGCGGCACAAATTGCTGAGGAAGTATCCGCAGGGAATTTATCAACTAAAGTTGCTGTCAGTTCTAATGATGAGATTGGCCAGTTATTAATTGTTCTCAAAAAAATGACCGAAAATCTCAACTCTTTAATCTCTAAAGTTCAACAATCAGGAACTCAAATTACCAGTGCAACTACTCAAATGGCTACCTCTCGGAAAGATTTAGAAGCCACCTTAACCCGTCAAATTGCTTCTACCAATGAGGTAACAAGTACGGCACAAGAAATTGCAAATACCTCAGATGAGTTAGTGAAAACAATGGAAGAAATTACTGATTCTGCCCAGTCAACCGCTAATCAAGCGAGTCAGGGACAAAATCAATTAATGCACATGGAACAAAGTATGCGTAAGCTAGTGAATGCAACAACAGCAATTTCTTCTAAGTTAGGCGTGATGAGTGAAAAGGCACATAATATTAATAGCGTTGTTTTAACAATTACTAAAGTTGCAGATCAAACTAATTTACTGTCCTTAAATGCAGCAATTGAAGCAGAAAAAGCAGGAGAATATGGAGCAGGATTTGCCGTTGTTGCTAGAGAAATTCGTCGTTTAGCCGATCAAACTGCGGTGGCAACTTTAGAAATTGAACAGATGGTTAAAGAGATGCAATCAGCCGTTTCAATTGGGGTAATGGAAATGGATAAGTTTAATAAAGAAGTGAGCGATCGAGTGGAAGATGTCGGAACAATTAGTCATCAAATTGCAGAAGTAATTGAACAAGTACAAAGTATTACTCCTCAATTTGAATTAGTTAGTCAACGAATGGAAGAACAAGCTTCAAGCGCTCAACATATTCGTGAAGCAATGGAAAAATTAAGTGAAGGATCAGCCCAAACTGCTGACTCTCTTCATGATACCAATTTAGTCCTAGAACGATTGGATAATGCCTCTCAAGGATTGCAAAACGAGATTTCAGTCTTTAAAGTCCAAGATAATGGTGAACAGGCTTAAACGATGCTTAGGACAATAATCTGATCATAGACTTAAATCTTGCACTTACATTGACACCCACCTTGAAATTAATTTCAAGGCTAATAAGCGCCGTTCAATAAATTGAACTAGAATTCTAATATTTTTCAAGTTATCTTTAGATAACGGTATTAATTAGCCCTGTCAATTAGATTGCAGGGCGGTTTAGGTTGTGGGTGTAAGATAATTAGTATAAAGCGTGCTGACAACCTTCGCTCAACATTGCTACGTTTAGCTATAACCATTTTCCCCAACTCTGTAACGTCTTTAGCGCCCGAACTTCTATTTACCGCTATCATAAGGAGAATATTTACTCATCACAAGAATTCTCTATGAAACATCTAATCTCCATATTACTCACTCTATTTTGTTGCTGGACTTTCAGTGTTTCTCCTGCTCTAGCAGAAGATAATCAAACAATTACTGAAGAACAATTACAATGGGGTGAAGAAATCGCTCAGAAAGCCTTTGAAGCCACCAATAATGGAAATTTAGCCCAAGCAGAAACCTATTGGAGTCAATTGGTTGACACTTTTCCCACTAACCCTGCGGTATGGAGTAATCGAGGGAATGCCCGTGTGGGTCAAAATAAGCTAGAATCGGCTATCTCTGACTTTAATCATGCCATTTCTCTCGCTCCTGATGCACCAGATCCCTATTTAAACCGAGGAACAGCCTTAGAAGCCATCGGACAATATAAAAAAGCGATCGCAGATTACAACAAAGTCCTAGAATTAGATCCCCAAGATGCTTTAGCTTACAATAATCGGGGAAATGCAACAGCAGGATTAGGAAAATGGGAGCAAGCCATCGAAGACTACCAAAAAGCCACCGAAATTGCCCCTAATTTCGCCTTTGCTCAAGCTAACTTAGCACTTGCATTGTATGAAACAGGACAAAAAACAGCAGCTATTACCAAACTGAAAAATATTGCTCGTAAATATCCAATGTTCCCTGACGTAAGGGCTGCACTGACAGCAGCGCTGTGGGAAAAAGGGAAACAAGGAGAGGCTGAGAGTAACTGGGTAGCTGCGGTAGGAATGGATAACCGTTACCAAGATTTAGACTGGGTAACAACCATTCGTCGTTGGCCACCTAGTATGATTGGAGCGCTAGATAACTTTTTGAATCTAAAATAATCATAGTGGAGTGCAAGCATCCTGCTTACTATTTCTACAGTTAGTAAGCAAGGTGCTACTAAATTATTTCAACTAACATGAGGCCATAGATTATGTGTTAATTCTATGATTTGATGGGCGAAGCCCATCCTACCTAATGCACTAAATTAGCTGTGTCAGTTTAATATATTAAATTTCGGCAAAATGTAACCCATTGCTGATCAAGTATTTCAAAATTTGAATAACAGTATAGAATTGAGTTCCTTGGCGAGTAGAAAGGGTAAATTTATCTGATAAATCATATTCACGGCTTTGGCGGTTCAATTTGACAAAGAGATAATCTTCTCCCGTTGTGATTAGAGCATATACAACTTCACTAGAGGGGCTAGACATCATATAAGTTAGAGTTTGCGGTAAGGCTTGCATAACACTGAATCCATAGCGCTTTGTTTCTAACA
>JBFRWQ010000453.1:0-4170 GCA_051439665.1 Microcystaceae cyanobacterium
CATGGGATGATTTATTGCAGCAAGCAAGACAAGCTAATCTTCCTCTTGCTCCTACTTACGGAATGACAGAAACAGCTTCCCAAATTGCTACCTTAAAACCTCAAGATTTTTTACAGGGAATGAATAACTGTGGTCAAATTTTACCCCATGCTCAAGTTAAAATTATGCCTGAGCAAAAAATTGCGATTCAAGCTAAATCTCTAGGTTTAGGCTACTATCCAAATGACTTATTCTCTTCTTCTGATTGGCAACCTGAAGATTTAGGAAGATTAAATGAGCAGGGATATTTAACGATTATTGGCAGAAAAAATCAAATCATTATCAGTGGGGGAGAAAAGATTATTCCCACTGAAGTCGAGGGAATTATTCGGGAAACTAAATTAGTCCAAGATGTTGCTGTAATTGGCATTTCTGATCACTATTGGGGGGAAAAAGTCGTTGCTGTGTATGTTCCTAAGTCTGATGAAATTACCGATCAACAGATTAAAAATCTCATTAGTTCTAAACTCGTTAACTATAAGCAACCGAAAGAATGGATAGCGGTTGATAGATTACCGAGAAATGCACAAGGTAAAATCAATTATAGAGCGCTTAAGAAAATGGTTGAATCGGTTAGATGATCACATTGACAAAAAAGCAAATTGGAATGCTGTTGTTGGGCTTTAGCCCTGAGACATCGCCCTAAAGGGCTTACTACAAGCTTTAATTTAAATGTACCAAATTAGCTGTGTCAGTCCACTACTGGGCTGTTTTACCTGTACAAGATCTGTGTAATATAAAAAATACAACAAAAAAAATTACGATTAAGAACTCGTAAATGTTCCAGAATCCTTTACCAACTGGCAAACCCCATGTCTCAAGGAATAGCCTTATACTCTTTAATATTAGATAATTGTAACGATTCTTAGACTATGCTCCCTATTATCCAAAATATTGCTATAATAGTAAATATCGCACCTGAGATAGATCATGAACGTGCATTCGATGCAAAAACCGCTAGATGTGCATACCCCGAAAGGAGTACACATCATTGCGGATTGTAAGGGGATTAATCCCGATCTTTTGAACGATGGAGACGCATTACAGCTTCTTCTTATTGACAGTCTGAAAGAAACAGGCGCACATATTTTAGAGATACGAGTTCAAACCTTACGGTTTAAATCTTCTATTAACGATTAACGATGCCTACGGAAAGCAAATTTATCGGATTTCTGAACATATTGACATGAAGTTTACCAAAAACGAAGGCGAGATAACAGGTGCAAAGGGTCATTTTCAGAAATTTTTTATCCTTGAACCCCAAGCATCCTATGGATTTCATGTTGAAGTAAAACCTGATCGCTCAGTTGATCTAACAACCTTAAAAGTACAAGAGGGGACTCGAACCCGTCAATCTGTGCCAATTATCCACATCACTCAAGGAGAAATAGATGCTCAGTAAAATTTTTAGTCTTTTAGGGGTATTAATTGCAGCTTATTGTATTTTTAATGCTTATACCCAAAAATCTGCTTTTGTTCTTGGCCAGGAAACCCAGCCCAATTATTCCCCTCGCTACGGTACAAGTGTATCGGGTGGTTATAATTCTAGGGGGGTTTGGGTTTATAGTTCTACCAGTCGTAGCGCTTATGAAGGGTTTCAAGGGGGAGGTCCAGGGGTAGGGAAATAGGTGTGTGTGGGGAGAGAGGGGAGTGTGGGGAGTGTGGGAAGTGTGGGAAGTGTGGTTTATTTTTTGAATTTTACTATTATATCTTTCCTCCTGCCCCCTCTTATCCCTCTTCTGCCTTCTGCCTTCTGCCTCCTGCCTCCTGCCTCCTACCAAGGAATGTTGATTTTAGCTTTTTTGAAATTGCCGTGTCTTATTCTTTGAAACATAATCAAAAACGATCGCTACTCATGGCCGCTGCCGTTTCATCTGCCACAGGATTAGCCGTTGAGTTATTATTAGGCACATTAGCGAGTTACTTGATGGGAAATCAAGCGCTTGCTTATGGTATTGCGGTTGGTGGCTTCCTAGCTGCGATGGGGATAGGTTCATATCTCAGTCGTTTTATTGCCACTAATATAACAGGTGAATCACTGTCTCATCGCCTCCTTACCTCCTTTGTGGCTGTAGAATTAGCGATCGCACCCCTAACCGCTTTACTTCCTTTAGGCTTATTTGCCCTATTTGTGGTAGGAGATACCATCTGGCTACAATTATTCTTTGTCACCATCATTTTAGGCTTATTAGCGGGCTTAGAAGTTCCCTTACTAACTCGTATCCTAGAACAAGGAGAAGGAGTCAAAGATGCACTAGCAGGGGTTTTAGCCTTAGACTATTTAGGGGCATTATTCGGCTCATTAGGATTTCCTATTCTATTTTTGCCCCTATTAGGAATGTTTCCTACCGCTTTTCTCTTAGGATCATTACCTGCTTTCATGGTATTTGTTATTGGACGACAGTTTCCCCTAGTTCGTCGTTGGGGATACGGAGGGTTAGCCATTGGTGTATTACTGCTTACCCTAGCGCCCTTTGCTGTCCCTTTGAGCAATAATTTAGAGAATAATTTGTATGATGCCCCCGTTATCGAGCGAATTCAGTCAAAATATCAGCGAATTGTCCTCACTCGTCGGGGTCAAGAAATACGTCTCTTTCTTAATGGAGATTTACAGTTTTCTACCTTAGACGAATATCGTTATCATGAAGCGCTCGTTCATCCTGCTATGAGTGCAGTCGCAAATCCTCGTCAGATCCTATTATTAGGTGCAGGAGATGGTTTAGCCATTAGAGAAATCTTAAAATGGCCAAGTGTTGAGCAAATTACCTTAATTGAGTTAGATCCAGCCATTGTTAAAGTAGCCAGTCGTTACCCCCAACTACGTCAATTAAACCAAGGTGCATTAGAAGCATCACAAGTTAAGATTATCTATGGCGATGCTTTTACAGAAGTCTCTCGCTTAAATCAGAGCTTTGATGTCATTATTGCTGACTTCCCAGATCCTGATGCAGATGTCCTCGCTAAATTATACGCCGAGGGATTTTATCGCCGTTTAATGAGTCGTCTCGCACCTAATGGTATTTTTGTTACACAAGCTTCCAGTCCATTTTTTAGCCCCAAGGTTATAAGTTGTATTACAGTAACCTTAGATGAGGCGGGCTTACAAACCTATCCTTATAGTATTAATGTGCCGAGTTTTGGACCTTGGGGATTTGTGATAGCAACTCGTCAATCGATTGTACCGACTCAGTTAAACTTACCAATCGACACCCGTTTTTTAACCCCTAATTTATTACACAGTCTATTTGAATTACCGAAAGACATTGCAATTGATCGAAGTGTAGAAATTAATCGCTTATCTCATCCAGTGATTATTCGTTATCAGTTAGAGACTCGAAAAATCATTAATCAATCAATTCAATTCTAAGAAGAAGAGCAAATCGTTATTGGATTTGTTGTTGGTATCGTTGTTGGGCTTTAGCCCCAAAAATCCCCAAAGAAGAGCAGCCGTTGTTGGGCTTTAGCCCCAAAAATCCCCAAAGAATAGCAGCCGTTGTTGGGCTTGTCCCATAAAAACCTTAAAATAAAAGGAGAAAGATCAATGTTTTGGTTAACTATAATCATAATTATTGCCCTTAGTGTCACCCTGGTTATTATGCAACAACAAGGCATCATTTTAGCAGGGAAAAAGACCGAAGCCTTACCATCAGGAGAGCGCCATCTTTTTAACCTACAACTTGGTGATATTGTTGAATATGAAGGGCGAGATTGGGTAATAGAAGGGCGCTTAACTTATACTGAAGACGGAGCAACTTGGCTAGAATATATGCTGCAAGATAGCTCAGATATTCGCTGGTTATCCGTCGAAGAAGATGACACCATCGAAGTCTCTTTCTTAGAACCTAATCATACCTTAAATGTTGCTGACTCTCCCCCCAAACAACTTAATTTTGAAGGAGAAACCTACAACCTTGTGGGATCAGGGTTAGCAGATATGACAAAAGAAGGAACAATCATGCGACGGGATACGGAAAGATGTCAATACTTTGATTATCAAGGGAGTGAGGGAAAAGTGTTATCCCTAGAATTTTGGGGAGGAGAGATAGAAGTTAGCATCGGTGAAATAATTAATCCTGGATCCTTGCGATTATTACCAGGTGATGGAACGAGAGTTTATGATCACAAAGGTTA
>JBFRWQ010000454.1:0-3138 GCA_051439665.1 Microcystaceae cyanobacterium
AGGGGGTGTAATTATGTCACAAAAAGTAATTATCACCATTGCCGAAGACGGTAACTTTACTATTGAAGCTCAAGGTTATTCGGGGACTTCTTGCGAGGAAGCGACTCAAAACCTGGAGAAAGCGTTAGGTAAGAAAGATAAACGGGACTATAAACCCGAATATCATAACACCCAAGCTCAAGAGCAACATATTCATCAGTAGGTGACGGGGGGACAGGGAGACGGGGAGAAAACCGTTACCCTATCTCCCTTTCCTTTTTTTGTTAATTAAGGAGAAAAATCATGTTAGAAATCGGACAATTATTAGCTGCTGCTCAGAAAATTATCTCGATTTATCTTGATAAACCCATCTGATAAATCTTGATTTCTTTGAGAATAAATCGGGAATTCTCGTGGCGATCACTACGATTGACCCTAGTAAAATTAAGCGAATTAACTGGAAGGAGTTAAATTCTCCTTTTCGAGATTATATCGAGTTAATTGATAGTGCTTTTAATCAAGGACTAACCAAGAATTTTTACCTAACTATTTCCCAATTAAAACAGCTTTTAGATGACTGTTTAATGAAAAATGAAGATTCATTAGCCAATAGCCTACTGAGAGGTTGTCGTCCGAGTTTTAAAGCTTTAATTCCAACCATTAATCTGCCACGTTTTTCCTATTTAGGACATACTTTTGTTCCTCTAGGCAGTTTTGGGCATCAAGATTGGAATGATTTGGCTAGATTGGTCAGCAAAATAGGTATTAATAAGTACAAAAATCAAGAAGATTGGAGTTATCAACAATTTTACGTTCATGCTCAAGAAGCTAATTATGATGACTTTGATTATTATTTGATGGACTGGGAACAATTAGTCGTGCCAGGGGAAATGGAATTGTTTGGACTTCCCGATGATCTCAATGCTTGAAATCCTTAGTTTCTAACGAAACATTACAGATCAAAGCTACTCAAATAAGCCTAATGTTTCCTACTCAATCCCAAGTGTTAAACAAGGTTTTATCAAAAGATAAAACACCGACCAAAATCCATAATAGCATTGAGATTTACGCAGTAGAAGATTTACCTTGTAACGCTTCTACTGCTATCTCCGCCATTGGGTATAAAGCCTCAGAGCAAAAGCTTTATATTCAGTGGAAAAAGAACCAGAACACCAGTTGCTACTACCGAGTTCCTGATTCAGTTTGGCATGAATTTATCACTTGTACTAGCAGTCTTGGTAGATTGTACCACCAGTCCATTAACGGAACTTATGGTTCGACTTATGCAGACAACAATTTAGTCGAGGTTTAATGATAGCCATTTGTGCTGGATGCCAAAACTACGATCGCATCGTTTGCTCCCACCAAGATCTGGTCGATATTTGCCACAAGGCTCTAAAACGTCTCAATTATCACCGTTAAAATCCTAATATTTTCTATTTTAGCCTTAATGGGGCTATTTTTTTGTTTCTAACGAAACCTTGAGCGCAAATATTATTAATTTCTTATGCGCTTATGTTAGAAGAATTACGGACAAGAATCGAAGCTAAACAATCTCTGATCGGAGTAGAGATTTCCTTAAGTTCTTTTCCCTCTTTTCTAGAGGATTGCGTCCAGTTGAGCGGTCAATTTGAGGCAAAAGTCTGGGACATGGCCAACGGACTCCAAGAGTTTGAGGATTATCCCAACGCAGGAGAAGCAGAAACGCCTCTTGAACTTATCAATTATATTGAAGAGCAGATATTGGAAAGCAGTCCTATTGATCAAGTTTACTTCCTTTGGGGATTACAACCCCACATCAAGGAAAATAAACTGATTAAAGCGAAATTACTCAGTCTCGCCCTGAGAGGGTGTGGAACAGGACATACGATTGTTTTACTTGACCCCTCTTTTGACCTACCTGAATTTTCCGAGGTCATGCCCATCCTAACCTATAATCTTCCTGATAGAGAGCAAATTGAGGATAATCTAACGGTATTACTCAATCAGATTGCTTTTAATAATCCCTTACTACAGGTTTTAGTCAGCGATCGCTTAGTTCGCTCCTGCCAAGGATTAACCCTCTGGGAAATCGGAGAAGTATTGAGAGTCGCTGTACTTAAGCTTAAAGAGGATTTCGAGGAAGAAAGCCTAATTAATGAGTTTAATACCGTAAAAATGGGCAAACTCAAGAGGCTTGGTGTAGAATTCTCCGAAACCCCCGATGTAGAAGTCGGGGGACTCTCTAAGCTTAAATCATGGTTACAGCGACGGACATTCCTGTTTAATCACCCTGCTCAAAGCTTACCGCAACCGAAAGGGGTGGTGTTAGTTGGAGTCCCTGGGGCAGGTAAATCCCTAATCGCTAAGAATTTGGGCAAAATGCTCAATGTTCCTGTGATGCGTCTTGATTTTGGTAGCATCTACCAAAGTTTAGTCGGTCAATCTGAGGCGAATCTACGACGAGTTCTCAGAACTTGTGAAGCGATCGCTCCTTGTTGTCTCTACATCGATGAGTTGGAAAAAGCCTTTGGTGGGGTAAATTCAGGCACTAGCACCGATAATGGGGTGTCTCAACGACTTTTCGGCACATTCCTCACTTGGATGGCTGAAAAGACCGCCCCTGTCTTTGTGGTAGGCACAGCCAATAAGGTGAATAATCTTCCCGTAGAATTTCTCCGCAAAGGTAGATTCGATGAAATCTTCTTCGTTGATTTACCGAATTATGAGGAAAGGTTAGAAATTATTAAGCTTCATTTGCTTAAAGCCAGAATCACTGTCTCTCTTCAGGGGGTTCAATGGTTAGCTGAAGCGACTGAGCAGTACACAGGGAGCGAAATTGCCCATCTGATAACGGAAGCTCGTATCTTATCCCTTTCTGAAAACCGAACGGTGACGAAGGGAGACTTTGAGCAAATATTAGGGGAAATTCGCCCCTTGGCTGAAACTCAATATCAAGCGATTGATGAAATTCGGGCATGGGCGAGGCAATATGCCAGACCTGCCAGTTAGTTGAATAGCAGATTAGGAGCTTATGCTCCTTTTTTTGCTAAAATAATGAGAAAAAGGAGTAAAATCTTGAAAAAAGCTAAATTATTCTTTGACGGTGGGACATTTCCATTAAACCCTGGCCACGGTGGGGCTGGTGCTTTTCTGGTGGTCGAGGGACAAGAACATAGT
>JBFRWQ010000455.1:0-15486 GCA_051439665.1 Microcystaceae cyanobacterium
CCCTAACCCTGTCTCTATGACCGCAATATCGACTTGAGAGCGCTTAAAATATAACCATGCCACTGTTGTGACCATTTCAAATAGAGTCGGTGGATTATCATTAAGATTAATAAAAGGCTCTATTTTTTGTAAAAGTTCTTCAAAGTCTGAATTCAAAATGGGGGTATTATTAATCTGTATTCGTTCTGTCCAATCTATTAAATGGGGAGAGGTATAAAGACCTACTTTATACCCTGCTTCTTGTAAAACAGAAGCCAAATAAGCACAAACTGAGCCTTTCCCATTGGTTCCTGCCACATGAATAATGGGAACAGAGTTATGAGGATTTCCTAATTGATTGAGTAGGGTTTTAATTCGTTCTAAGCCTAAATTAACCCCAAAGCGCTGATAAGGTTTCAGTAAAGAATCAATAGACACGGTTTAATAAAAAATAGAAGTTCAGAATAGTTGATATAGCTCATTTTTAGTATAAGGTAGTGTTGTTGGACTTTAGCCCTGAACGACTCCTCATGCTTCTCTCTAAGCTTACCTTGACCATTCATGATACTTTAAGATAGTTCGATAACTCATTCTTTGATATGGAGACTATTTAACCATGACAGCCCAGTTTAAACATATTATGTTAATGGTCAAAGATATCCCTACCGCAGTCAAATTTTACAGTGAAGGACTGGGATTAACCGTTAAAATGTCTAGTCCAGGATGGGCAGAATTAGACGCAGATGGGACAACTCTAGCCCTTCATGCCGCTAATAATGATGGACAGGGAGGAAATCCACCGATTCTTAGCTTTCATGTCCAAGATATTCACCAAACACTCTCTGATTTAGAAGACTTGGGCGCAAAACTAGAAGGGAATATCCGTGAACCTTCCTTTGGTAAAGTGGCTGCTGTGCGATCGCCTGATGGAACGCTTTTAAGTTTATTACAACCGACTCAGTCTTAAAAATTATCAATTATGAATTCTTAGTCAGTGGTTTTGTAGTGGGAATGATCATCTCGCTACGAAACCCTTCTATAGTAGTGAACAGTTATACTCGATACCTAACACCTGACAATGGATAATCAAGCAAAAATCACTAATTTAATTATCAGGCTCATTTTTTTAGCCGTTCTTGCCCTTGGTTGCTTTAGAATTTTACAACCTTTTTTCGGGATTGTGATTTGGGGGGCAATTTTGGCGACTTCCATCTATCCTGTCATGGAATGGCTTAAAGTTCGTTTGGGGGGTAGAACCAAATTAGCGGTTACTTTGCTCGTTTTAGTAGGCATTGCTATTATTATTGGACCGATAACCTACCTTGCGACCATTTTGGTTGATAATATCCAAGAATTAGTCAAACAATTATCGGCTGATTCTATTACTGTACCCCCTCCCCCTCCTAACCTAAAAACATGGCCAGTGATTGGTCAACCCCTCAATGAAATTTGGCAATCAGCCTCTGGTAATCTAGAAGAAGTCTTAGAGCGATTTAGTCCTCAAATAAAAGAAATTATCACTAAATTACTGGCCATTGCGGCAAATACTAGCTTAATTGTCCTCCAATTTCTCTTTTCTATTATTATTGCTGCCGTTTTGTTACTTAATACCAAAGCAATTAATCGAGGATTAACCCGATTTTTTACCAAACTTGTTCCCACACAAGGGGAAGTGTTCTTAGAACTCTCAGCTGCCACAATTCGTGGTGTTAGTCGTGGGGTAATTGGGGTAGCCTTGATTCAAGCCTTGTTAATTGGGATTGGTATGGCGGTGGCTAAAGTTCCTGCCGCAGGGTTATTAACCCTTATTTGCCTTGTGTTAACTATTATTCAGATTGGCCCTGGTTTAGTGGTGATTCCGACTATTATTTGGGCATGGACTTCGATGGGAACATTAGGTGCTATTTTATACACTGCCTGGATGATTCCTTGCTTAATTGTTGATAATTTCCTAAAACCCATGTTAATGGGGCAAGGATTACCCGTTCCTACCTTGGTTGTCTTTATTGGGGTGATTGGCGGCACACTAAGTAATGGCATTCTGGGCTTATTTATTGGTCCTGTGATTCTTAGTTTAGGGTATGAAATCTTAGTCGCATGGATCAATGAACCAGAAAGACAGAAACAAGCGATCGGTGAAACTGAAGTAGCCAGTAATTACGAAATATAAATGAGCTATAAAAGAACTATTCGTCTAGGGGATACTGACAGCGCTGGGGTGGTGTATTTTGCCCATTTACTATCAATTTGTCATGAAGCTTACGAATATGGGCTAGAAAAGGCAGGAATACCCCTCAGAACAGTTATTGAGAGTCAGGAGGCTATTCTTCCTATTGTTCACGGTGAAATTGATTTTTATCAACCCTTGTTTTGTGGAGATCAGATTATTGTTGAACTTCAACCTCAGTTAATTTCCCCTCACAGCTTTGAAATTACCTATCAAATTTACCGTTCTGATGTTCCCTCTCGTTTTTGTGCGATCGCTAAAACACGCCATGTCTGCATCCATCCTCAAACCAGAAAGCGAACAGCATTATCAGCTTCAATTCAGCAATGGATCGATAAATGGGAAAATTAAGTTTATTTGAATGATAAGTGACTATTTAATCGATTTTTTAGGCTAGAGCTTCAATATTTTGCATATTTTTAAGTTTATACTATTGAAAAAATCAGTAATAAGGATTTTAATTCTTCATTCTGCCTTCAGCTATAACTCACCTTATATCTGAAACAAGCAACCTCATCAAATTGTCAATATTTACAAAAATTTCCGCTTTACAATGCTAAAAAAAGACTAAATTAAGCTTATAAATAAAGAATGAATCAATCTAGCTAACGAGGAGTCACAAGTTTGAAAAAAGTAGAAGCCATTATTCGGCCTTTTAAACTAGACGAAGTAAAAATTGCCCTTGTCAATGCGGAAATCGTTGGGATGACGGTTTCAGAAGTACGAGGATTTGGTCGTCAAAAAGGTAAAACAGAACGGTATAGAGGCTCTGAATATACCGTTGAGTTTCTGCAAAAGCTCAAAATCGAGGTCATCGTCGAAGATGAAAAAGTCGATAAGGTAGTAGAAGTGTTAATTGCTGCGGCACGTACTGGAGAAATTGGAGATGGTAAAATCTTTATCTCTCCTGTGGAAGAGTCTATCCGTATTCGGACTGGGGAAAAGAATCTCGAAGCGATCTAGTCTGGGGAAACTGGGATTCTACCATAGGATACCCAGTTTCTTTCCTGAATCCTAAACCTTAGTGCGATCAGTTAGGATTTCATAGCCTGTCTTGGTCACTAAGACGGTATGCTCAAATTGGGCAGATAAGGCTTTATCGACAGTTACCACTGTCCAGCGATCGCGTAAAACCCTTGTATATTTTGATCCCCCATTTAAAATAGGCTCAATGGCTAGAGTCATCCCTTCTCGCAATTTAACATTAGGTAGTTGTTTGGTGCGAAAATTAAAGACGGCTGGTTCTTCGTGTAAATTTCTGCCCACACCATGCCCCGTATAGTCTTCTACCACAGAATAACCATACTTTTTAGCGTGATCTTCAATTGCCCCTGCAATATCTAACAGACTATTTCCTGCTTTCACCTGTTCAATTCCTTTATACATGGTTTCTTCAGCAATTTTGATTAATTGGACAGCTTTACGAGAAAGTCTGCCAATCGGAATAGTAATACAAGAATCACCATGAAATCCTTTATAATAAGCACCTGTATCTACTTTGAGGACATCTCCCGATTTTAGCTTACGGCGAGTAGAAGGAATGCCATGTACCACCTCGTTATTAATGCTGACACAAATAGACGCAGGAAAACCATGATAACCTTTAAAACTAGGCGTTGCTCCCATTTCTCTAATTCTTTTCTCTGCATAATTATCTAAATCTGCGGTTGTCATCCCTGCTTGAGCCATTTCTGAGATTTCCTTAAGGACAGTTGCTACGATCAAACTAGAGTACCGCATAATCTCAATTTCTTGAGCATTTTTGATAATAACGCCTTTACGACTTCTTTTAGGTCGTGGTAGCCCAGTTTTTCTTTTTTTCTTTTGTTGTGGGAGAACAGAAGTGGATTTAGTCCCAGAATTAAACAAATCAGTCAGAATTTTCATCACAAATACTTTGAAAAAGGCGTTAGGTATTACTTTTACTTAAGTTAGCATTAAACAGGTCAATCTGTGGGAAGCCCCAAACCCTTTTTAACTTGAAACCACAGATTTCTAATTTGCCAAAATTTACTGGTTTTCATGGCTTCTAGTTCTTGAGTGAGCCTTGCTATCTCTTTTTTTTGGTTTTGGCACAGCAATTGATAATTATCTTCTCTTTTACTAGATAGTTGACCATCAATATAGTAGCGCTTGGCCATAAGTATCTGATCATTGGCAATTTTTTGATAAACTTGTTGGATAGACTGAGGATCAAGAGACTTTAAGGAAAGTGATTGAAATAATTCTTTATTGACGGGAGAAAACCCCTTAACCCCTCTACTTTGACAGTTTTTAGCCACATTCAGCAAAGTATCAGCTACTATCTTAGCCATCTTTGACCAAGAAAACTGTTGAATTTGCTTAGATCCTAATTCAATTAATTGTGAGCGTAATGGTAAGGTTTGAACTCGATACATCGCTTCAACTAGGGTTGCTTCATGATCTAAATCAACGTAATAAGCTGCTTTTCCTGCGACTTCTGGAATAGAAGAGTGATAGCCTGTAATAACAGGACAACCACAAGCCATTGCTTCTAAAATCGGTAAACCAAACCCTTCATAGCGAGAGGGGTTAATATAAGCGATCGCACCACTGTAAGCCACTTTGAGATCCTGATCATCTAGGGATAGACAATGAATAGTAATATCCTTAGCTAACGCTGCTAAATCAGATTCGAGGGTGGGTTTTCCTCCCACACAGATAATGTCAAAATCTGGATCTTGAATTTGAGAAATGGCTTGAAAGACATAACTGGCATTTTTATAATTATTAACACCTACTCTTTCACCCACTAACAGGAAATAGGGTTTTTTCAGGTTATATTTTTCTTTAAAGGCTTGTAACTCTGTAGAATTTGCTGGTGAAAAAATAGGTTTAATACCACAATGAGCAACGGTTATTTGTTCTGGTTTAATATGGGTAAATATCTCTCTTAAATCCTTAGCGGTATGATGGGAAATCGAAAGGTAATGAGAAGCGTGTAAAATTCCATAGTGTTTTTCTTTCCAGTCAATTTTACTGAGAGCATCTCCCATCACTTCAGGAATCATATCATAGACCATAAAAACAGATGGTGTAGATAAAGGAGTTGTATAATAAGAAGAAATAAATAAATTTGCACCTAATTGACCACAAATATCCTGTATTTTTTGAGAATCTTCTACAGTTTGATAGTAAGCATAGGCATCAATCTGGTAATAATTAATATTAGGTAGTTTCGGTGCAGTTTCATTCCGATCTAAAATCACTAAATGTTTGGCAAATCCTGTTTTTACCCATTCCTTGAGTAAGGAAAGCCAAACCTGTGTAATCCCTGATTGACCAAATTGGAAAAAGACACCATCAATAATGATTGTGGGAAAATTGCTGACTTGCTTCATTAGTAAATTTATAAACTTGGTGACCCCATACGTAAGCAAATGACGAATTAGCAAAACTTTAATGTTCCTCGTACATGAATAACTCAAAGCGATCGCCACTCGGCCAACTAACCAACAAAATATTTTCATTGTTTCTCAAGATGAACGAGTCTCGATGATTAAGATTTTAAGTCTGGAGAAGTCTCATAACGGTTGAGTCACTGAACTTGTAAGTGATATTAATAAGTTCAACTAAATTCAATATAAAAATATATTATTTTTTCTAATATATCTTGAATAGGTCGTTCATTAAGGTAAAGTTGTAAGCATAAAATCTTAAGAGTGACACCAAAATTATGTTAGAGTCAGCTTTTAATAACCATCTTGCTTCTGCGGGAAAACAGCAAAAAATGATAATCAGTCAGACAAATATGGAAAAAAAAGAACCACGAATTGCGATTGATGGCATCTTTTTTCAACTTAATAATACAGGAATTGCTCGTGTTTGGCGTTCTCTTTTGGAGGAATGGTGTAAATCTGACTTTGCTAATCATATCATTGTTTTAGATCGTGATGGAACTGCCCCCAGAGTTCCTAATGTCCAATATCATCTGATTGAACCTTTTGACTATAGCAAGACAGCGACGGATGCCCAAATGTTGCAATCAGTTTGTGATGAACTAGAAATAGATATATTTGTTTCAACTTATTATACATCGCCCATAAACACTCCATCAGTTCTTGTGCTGTATGATATGATTCCTGAGATTTTACAAATGGACTTAAGCGATCCAATGTGGCAAGAAAAACGTTATGGTATTCTTCATGCTTTTAAATACATATCTATTTCAAAAAACACAGCCAAAGATTTAATTAAGTTTTTTCCGTTTATTGCCCCTGAGCAGATATGTATTGCTCACTGCGGTATTTCTGCCAATTGGTCACCTGTCTCCCTTAAGCAGATTGACTATTTCAGAACCAAATATAGCATAAATAAGCCTTACTTTCTATTAGTGGGAAGACGCAGTGAGAGTTACAAAAATGCTGCTCTATTTTTTCAAGCATTGAGTCAATGGCCGCATTCTAAAGATATTGCTATTGTATGTATTGGGGGAGATAGTCAGTTAGAACCTGAACTGGCTAATTTAGCTCAAGGCGTAGATACTCATGTTCTAAAACTAGATGATTCAGAGTTAAAAAGCGCTTATTCTGGAGCAGTTGCTTTAGTTTATCCCTCTATCTATGAAGGCTTTGGACTTCCCATTGCTGAAGCGATGGCTTGTGGCTGTCCTGTTATTACTTGTCGCAATTCCTCAATTCCTGAAGTTGCTGGAGACGCTGTTTTATACGTCGGAAAAGATAATGTAGAAGAGATGCGGATAGCTTTGACACAAATCCAAGAACCTGGACTAAGAAATAAGTTAATTGAGTCAGGATTCAAACAGGCTAGTCAGTTTTCGTGGCATAAAATGGCAGAAACTATAGAGCATTATCTAGTAGAAGCAGCAGCTCAAGTGAAAGAAGGAACTGATTCTCCACTTAATTATCTATGGAAGTCATTTAGAGATATTCAAGCTCAAGATCAGCAAACGCAAATCCTTTACCATTCTTCTCAACAGCAAATACAGGCTCAAGAAAAAAAACTAGAATCTCTTACGACAAATGCTACTGGTTCAATTACCAATTCTGAGCAGAGTGTGACTATAACAAAAGAGAAATTAGTGGAAGGATGTTATCTTCACTTACTAGACAGAGAAGCACAGCAAGAAGAAATAAATAGTTGGCTAAGAAGCTTAGAACACTATATTCACACTAGAGATCATGTTAGTGTTTTTGATGTTCTTCATCAATTCTTATCGGGAGAGGAATTTCAAAATGCTCAAGCAGCAAAACAACTCAAGCTCAAATCTATTGTCGGTGAATCAGTGGGATTTTTAGGTGAAAATCGTCCTTTCTCTCCTAGTGAAATTCTGTCTTGGTATCAGAAAGTTGCTCAAGAGTTTGCCATCAAAAGTTTATCTTCTTCAGCACAACCATTGGCTAGACGAAGTTGGCAACAAATCTTTACAATCTTACAACTCTTATCCAATCCAAAATTTGAAGTTACAATTATCACTAGCCTATATAAGGGCAAGAAGTATATCAAGTCATTTTTAGAAAATATAGTCAGTCAAACGATATTTAAACGATGTCAACTTTTGATTATCGATGCTAACTCTCCTGAGAATGAGTATGAAATTATCCAAAAATTTACACAAAAATATCCCAATATTATTTATAAGAGACTAGAGCAAACAATTGGAATTTATGAAGTTTGGAATTTAGCAATAGCAATCTCAAATACTGAGTTTATTACCAATGCTAACGTTGATGATGCTTTGCGTAACGATGCTATTGAGATGAAAGTAAGTGCTTTGAAGGGTAATCCAGAGGTAGATGTAGTTTATGGAGATGTTTACTATTCTTTTATGGCCAATCTTCCGTTTGAAGTGGTAGAAAAGGGTGGGTTGAAGACAGAGTTACCCACAGTTAACAAAGAGAATCTCATTCAGTTCAATTCTCCTCATAATGCACCAATGTGGCGGCGTTCTCTGCACGATAAAATTGGTTGCTTTGACACCACATATAAATCAGCAGGAGATTACGAATTTTGGTTACGTGCTCTTGTTTATGGGGTCAAATTCCTGAAAATTCAGCAACCTTTAGGGGTTTACTACAATAACCCTCATGGTATGTCCACTAGGCAAGATACACCTGGTGTAATTGAAGGGGAGAGATTGATTAAAAAATACAAGCCTTTGTTAGAAAACGAACAAATGCAGCCTAATATTGAGGAAAGTATTAATCATTTAACTAAGCAATTACAAGCAAAACAAACGCAGCTAGAAACAACTCACATAACTCTATCGGGAATGAAGTCTAGCAAATTTTGGCAATTGCGTTCTGCTTGGTTTCGACTTAAACTTTTGTTGTTTCCATTATTGAGTTTAATCATTGGACTCAGCTTATTGGTTATTTCCAATTCAAGTTACAATTATCAATACCTAATACAAGTGATTCCGTGGTTTTCAGAATTACTGGAAAGTGCGATGTTTAGATCTGGGATTAATCTACTATCAGTTGCTCTAGTTCTAGGGATTGTTGGCTATTTGGGCTATATTAATGCCAAGGTTCTTCGCTTATTAAGAATCACCATAATTAGTGGTGGATTGGTGCTGATTACCCTAACTGGAATTTACCAATCATCTTGGATCAATTAATGGCATACAAAATACGACATACCTCTCCCGACATGATGGGAAAGAATGTATCCAAGAATAAAGTTAATAGTTAATAGTTAAATTGAAAAATATTCAGGCTTTGACTATACACTATTAACTACAACCTATAATTTTTGCTGATCACCATAAATTCAGTAGAGCGAAAAACAAAATCATCTTGTCATGATACAACCCTGAAAACTGAATCTTGTTTTGTTCGTTACAACTTGAACGAGATATGATATTATTCTGTGTAAATGTTAGCTTGTTCTGACACACTCAGATTAGCTGCTCAAAGATATTTAACAGGAGATCACCTAAAAATTGAACCAGCACCAACAAACACAAATACCAATATTGTATGCTTTTGCTCGTTCGGGAGGAACATTGGTTAATCGTTGTTTGGGAAGTATCCCAGATAATATCATATTATCTGAAGTGAGTCCTTATTCCTCTGTTATCCCGATGGAAGAACAGGCAAAAAATTGGTTTTCTCTAATTTCAGCAGAGGAGTGTCAATCATTATCTGGACAAAATTTTGTAAGTAAACTAAAGTTCATCATGGAGAAAGCCAATGTGTTAAATAAAAAGCTAGTCATCAGAGACTGGACTACAGCAGATTTTTTGGCTAACGGGCTAGGTGATGGCATGTTGTCTCCGAGTGGTTTGCTAGAACAAGAACTTTATCTTTCCCATCATGGATTGAAAACCTGCCCCGTTGTGATTAGTAGGCGAGCGGCTGATGTTTATGAATCTCTCACCCGCACGTTTGAACAATATCATTCATTGTCAATTGATGAATTTAGCCTCGCTTATCTAGAATATGCTAAAGCAGTCTGCCAATATCCTATATTTCACTATGAAGAGCTTTGTAAAGACCCACATCTAGTGATCAAGCAAATTTGCAATATACTAGACATTAATTATGATTTTTGCTTTGCAGATCATTTCTGGAAATTCACGAGCTGTACTGGAGACAATACTTTAAGTCAACCATCAAGAGGCTCTAAAGAAAACAAAATTGTTGCCCTCCCAAGTAATACTAATTCCAATTTTTACATTTCTGCTATACAAAATGAAAATTGTTGTCAAGCTGATAGATTATTAAATTACGTTAACAATGCTTCACTTAACACAAATGCCAATAAATTTTGGAAAATAATTGAAAATAGAGATTATACACTAGGAAGATTATACAAGAACCATTATCAAAATCAAGCGCAACTAGCTCAATCTCAATCGGAACTGCAACAAACCCAAGCTCAATTAACTCAATCTCAATCGGAACTGCAACAAACCCAAGCTCAATTAGCAGAAGAAAAAGAAAACAATCAGCGTTGGCAAAATAATCAAGTACAACAACTGCAAAATCAAATTGAGGAAACTGACAGTAAAATTAAAGATAGTTATGCAGAAATTGATGCGATGAAGACCAGCAAATTTTGGAAAATTCGAGAGATTTGGTTGGCCTTACGTAAATAATTGGAAATTAAATTATATTAAGATTAAGGTCAATTGATTTATTTTAAACAATGGTCAAATTTATATTTTTTTGATTAAGGATATTTTAGATAGGAACTTATTTGATTATTTAATTAAAATAACGAAACAGATACTCAATTATTATGTTTTTTTGAGCAGAAGTACTCGCTGTTAATTAACACTTTTCTTTCTATCATAGTTGCCTCTATTTTTCGCCTTATAATACTTTTAGGTATTTTCGTACACCTTCATGATTGAGCAAAAAATCTAATGCTTGGTTGCTGAATATAGTTGAATCTTGGTAAGATAATTATACAATAAAATACAATAATTTAACCAATCTATGTCATTCATTATTGCCGTTATTTCTATTTTGGAGATCTTCCTACTCTGCTGTGGAGGAACTATACTATTACATCGCTTTGGACTTAGATTTTCTGAGGCTGTATCATCAGGTATTTTTATAGCTCTGTTGGTTCTTTCATTAGTTTTTCAAATTACTTTTTTGATTGGTCAACCCATCATAGCCTTTGCTTTAGAAGGTCTAATCATTACTGGAATTTTATGGTTGTTTCAAAAGAGAAGAAAAGAATTAGGTATTTTTTATAGAAAGATTCATGGGTTTTGGCTGAACAATAAGTTAATTACTATATGTCTAGTTATTTTGTGGGGATACTTAGGTTTACAATCCATCATAATACCTCCTGGAAATTGGGACAGCATGACCTACAACTTGACGAGAGTTCTTCTTTTTCAACAGGAAAAAAACCTATACCTGAGTGATGTTGCTACTGTTCGTCAGGCGATCTTTCCGATTGGCTCTGATATATTGCATCATATTTTTTTGAGATTCTATACTGACTATGGAATTGGAATATTTAGTTTTCTAGCCTATCTTTCTGTCGGGTTTGGAACTTATGCTCTTTCTCGAAAATATGCTTCTAAAGAAATATCTTTAATAGCTACTTTAGTTATTGTTAGCTTACCTGAATTTGTCTATCAAGCAACTTCGACTAAGAATGACATTATGACAGTCGCAGCCGTTATTTTTTGCTTGTTAACTGTTTATCGGTTATTAGAAACTTTGAATTTAACGGATATTATTCTTCTGATACTAGGTCTATCATTTGGTATTGCTGTCAAGACAACTTTTCTGGCTTTTGCCCTTCCTTTTACCCTACTAATAGGCATCCTGCTGTTACGACAATATAAGTTGGGACTGTTTATCACACTGATTGTGCAAAATTGGTTGTGTTTTATCCTCTTAATTTTTCCTGTTTTAATTTTGTCACAAATGTGGCTCTTTATTCATAATCATTACTATTGGGGCGGTTGGTCAGGTCCTCCTGATTTTACCAATTCGTTGAAGCAAGTTGATGGTTTAAAAGGTGCGATCGCTAATTTGATTCGCTATTTCTTTCAAAGTATCCATTTTTTTGAACCTGTTGATTTCCTAGTTAAGCATATTTCGGGAACTTCTGCTGTTCAAATTTTGCAAAATGTTTATGAATCTTTAGTCGCTCCGATTACTGGTAATGCTGGCATTCCTGATCGTTTTTCATTTAACATTCTTTGGCGTTCTCATGAGGACTTGTCTTGGTTTGGACCTTTGGGATTTTTATTAATATATCCTGCGATGCTTTACTCTTTATGGAAAGGTAATCGTTATTTAAAGGCTATTGTAATCGTTCTATTTGGCTATGTTTTTATTGTTTCATACCAAGTAATGTGGTCGCCTTGGAGGTGCAGACACTTCACGCTCTTTTTTGCTTCTTCTGGGGTATGTGTTGCTTATTTTCTACAAAGCCTAGTAGCTAATAAAAAATGGCTTACTCATTCAGTCAAATATGCTTCTATATTAATTTTACTCGTAGCTTGTACGATTAACCAAATGAAACCCTTGTTATTTGAACCGAATCAGCCATCAGTTGCTTCTAATTTTTTTCCGTCTAGATGGGCTCATGCAATCATTCATGATAGTGTTTGGGCAAAAACTGATTTCGGGAAAAATCGACTATTTTATGCAGAATGGCACTATAGAGATAATCGCATTTCACAGTTTGCCCAACTTGTACCTGAAGGTTCTAAAATTGCTTTAGTAACTAATGTAGATACTTGGATATATCATTTTCTGCTATTTAATCCAAGTCTTAAATTCATTCCAATTCAACAATCTGAACTACAGTCTAAGAACACAGATTTCGATTATCTTCTTTGTCTTGAGACTGAGTGTGATTTAACCAAGATTGATGCTAGAAGAACTGTCTTGTGGGCTTCAGAAACACCTGCTAGATATGGTAAATTAGTTCAGCTAAAATAGTGGAACTTCTGTTAATACTGTTCGGTTTGTTGGTGATCCGTTGAGATAGAGAAAGGGGAGAGGGAAGAGAGGGAATGAGGTATTCATGCTCCCCATACTTGCCACAATCCTCCCTCTATATTTAGCCCTTCAACACTCCATAAATACACCAAATGGCCATCGCCCGTAAATAATGGCAAGCACGAAACGTTCCTACTGCAGTAATGGCTTCAGGGGTACGAAACTGTAAGCCATTTTCATATACCTGTTTAACTACCACTTCTGTTAATTTAAACGCCTTATCTTTCTGTCCCATCTGTAGCAAAAATGCAGCCAAACCATAGTTAATTCCCACCCAAACTTCTTGGGGATGGGTAGAATTAGGATCTTCAGGTGTTCCGTCTGGTTTCATCCCATTGGCTGCACCATATTTACCCTGATGAAACTTCAAAAAACACGCCTCATATACCTTGTTTAAAGCAGACTCAACAAATTGATCTTCTACCACATCAGGTAACTTTAACAATCTGCTATAGAATTGACCACAAAGTTGATCAGCCATCACCACATCTGAGCCACTTTCGCTATCTAATTGATAATATTCCCCATTCCATAATGTGTCATGGTAAGTAGCACGAGATTGAGTTAACCAATCTTGATACACCTCTAATTTACTTTCGATACAATCAGGATAATTTTCAGGTTGCAATAACGGATTCATTGGGGGACGATTGAGTAAGATATCCCCAATTTCAAGCGCTGCTTCCAAGGCTGCTATCCACAACCCACCGCAATAAGCGCTAATTCCTCGCAATTCCCAGTCATCATAGGTTTGGTCTGGTGCGCCTGAATTTTCAGGTATTCCATCCCCATCTAAGTCAAATTCCTTCAAATAAGCTAAGGTTTCTGTTACCCCATTCCAACATTCCCACAAGAAATCTTGATCCGTTGCTCCTGTTAACAGAAAATCACGATAGACTTGTAAGACAAAATCGCTTCCTAAATCTTTCCAAAGGTTACAATCTTGATAGGATGTATAATTTGTTTGTACCCAGGGATGCTCATTGGGTGCGCCTAAGTCGTGGGGAGTTGCTCCTTTGGCTTTCCGAATGGCAGCAGCACGATTATAGCCGATAATGCGAGGGGTATCATCTGCGGTGGGAATAGCTCTGGCAAATGCTTCTAAAACAGCTTTATCCAAACGAGGCCAGTTCATTAATAGCCCAAATGAGCCATAGAGACGAACATCGAGACTTTCATACCAACGGTAATCTATACATTCTAAGACCCCAAATTGACCAATGGGATCATCTTCTGTGGCTGCTGTCCACAGTGTTCCCCCATCTGAGAGTAAGTAAAGCTCATTAAATAAAGCCATCTTAAACCAATCTGGTAAATCCTGATGGTTAATAATCGGTTTTTGCCATCCTATAATGTAATTTCGCCATAAATCCCCATGTTTTAAGGCAGTACGTACCATTGGCCAGACATTTTGACCATTACGACCATAAAAGTCAGTATAACGACGATAATAGTTAATATCTTGCTTAAATTCAGTAATAGGGAAATCCCATGCCACAATAAAAGGAATTTTTCGAGTTCTACCTGGTTTTACTGTAAAACGAATTGTAAAAGCCGCCGCTAATTGTTCTTCTGGTTCTGCAGGTGTTTCATCTTCTTGGTCTGGTAATGTGCCATCATGGGCAAAATGTTGCCAAATTTCTGAGCCATCGCCGTTAGGATTCCATTTACCCAAATAAAAAACTTCTAAGGCCGGATTAGTGACACTAGCGATCGCAATTTGTCCTTCCCCTTCTCCTATCTGATCTCGTAATTGTATTCTATTTAATATACATCCAATGCGAAAGTTATCCTGTATCCATTGGTTAAAATTACCTGTACTGTCTCCCCATCTCGGTTGATACTCGTAAACGGGGCTACCATCATCTCTTACTTCTACTTCTGGTGATTTAATCGCATTTGTAAACCATCCCGCCATATTTTGCCAGGTTAGCATAATACTAATGGTAATTGGTTTATCGGTTGGATTATGGGCTGTCCATTCAAATAGAGCAATGGGATAACTACTTTCTTGATAATTATTTGCCCAAATGGGTGAATACTGTTCACAAATTAGTTTTGTTTGAAATATTCCTTCGTATTCATACCAACTGCGAGGATATAAAGCAGAATACATTCCTTTCTCTTTAGGATACCACTGCCATGATGAGAGTGTACCATCTTGAGGCGTTTCCGTACTCATTGCGTAGGCTTGCCTTTGACCATCTTCTGTTTGCTCAAATACGCTAAACTGACAGCTAGGAACGGATTTAAAGATATGTTCCCCCCCATCAATGTGCCATAGATTAAACTCACCATGAGGGGAACGCCCTATACAACCAGCACCAAATCCGCCTAATGGCATACCATGAGAGGGACCATCATCAAGATTACTATCATAACGCACAGTGTAGGGATTATCCCAGTCTTTACCAATGGGATGTTTCCAAGCACAGTCAGGAATTTGGGGGAGGGAAATAAGGTTTTTCATAGAGATTATTTTAATCTTTAGCCTTTATCTTTGGCTAGGGTGAGCTTCTGTATCATATTTAATCACATATTCTTCTTCTGTTGAGTCAAAGCTTTCAAATAAATTCCATTATTTTCTAATAAATAAAGATCGGGTGCAAGGTACTGATTTAATCTTAATTTTTCTGCTCAAAAATATTTTCTTTGGTCTTTTTATCAAAAACTAGAAAAACCAGAACGGGAAAAAGAATACCCCATTGTCTGACGTTGGGGATGAATTTTTCCCGTTCACCATAAATCTTTCCCCACCACTTGCCAAAAGTTTTACTGATCTGATAATATTTTGGCAAAGAGTATTGTCTAAGAAGT
>JBFRWQ010000456.1:0-18438 GCA_051439665.1 Microcystaceae cyanobacterium
GGTTTTGAAATTAAGCAGGGTTATAAGCAAACTGAAATCGGTTTAATTCCTGATGAGTGGGAGGTTAAAAGGTTGGGGGATATTGCTAATATAAGAAGTGGAGGAACACCAAGTACAATTCAATCACATTTTTGGGATGGTAGTATTTTATGGTGTACTCCTACTGATATTACTAAACTTAATGGATATAAATATTTAACTAAGACTAATAGAACCATAACAGAATTAGGATTAAAAAGTAGTTCAGCAGAGTTAATTCCTGCTTATTCTGTAGTAATGACATCAAGAGCAACTATTGGAGAATGTGCAATTAATACTGTTCCATTAGCTACAAATCAGGGCTTTAAAAATTTTATTCCATCAGAACAAATAAATGCAGATTTTTTATATTATTTCTTACAAACCCAAAAGCAAAACTTAATTAATCTTTGTGCTGGTAGTACATTTTTAGAAATTGGAAAAACTCAGTTAACTACTTTTGAAATTTATTTACCACCAAACCTAGAAGAACAAAAAGCCATTGCACAAATATTAACCGATATGGATGAAGAGATTACAGAATTAGAAGAAAGATTAAAGAAAACCAGACAAATCAAACAGGGAATGATGCAAGAATTATTGACAGGAAGAATCAGATTATGATCCCCCTAAATCCCCCTTAAAAAGGGGGACTTGACTGCATTTTATCCCCCTAAATCCTCCTTAAAAAAGTAACTTTTAATTATCCCATTTAGCGTAAGGATAATGACTTAAGATATTTCTATCTTTGCTCAGTAATAGATTACTATTTAACATAGCATTAGCAGTAATGATACGGTCAAAGGGATCACGAGTCCAAGCAATGCTTAAAGCATGACTAATAATATCATTAAAATTGCGATCGCAGATCCTCATATCAATTTGATCAGATAGATCAGAAATGATAGAATCTGGTTGCACAGAAATCCGTTCAATCTCATATAGGTACTGCAATTCTAACCGAACAATAGCAGAAATATAAACATCATGATCATTAATTAAAGTTTTAGCCAAGTCAGTGAGTTTATCTGTTAAACCAGCATATAACCACACGACAACATGAGTATCAAGATAAATCAAGATTAATCTGCTCCTCCCAACTAATATTAACTAAATCATCAGGATTTCCCTCAATTATATCAGGCTTAAAAACCAAATTCTGTAGCTTATCCCTTTTCTCTATTGGAACAATCATTAATAACTTTCCATCCTTGTTAATCTCTAAAGGTACACCTGTTTTTAGTACCTCATCAAGTAAATTGTCAATGTTACTTTGCAATTCATTTAAGCTAACGATTTTCATGGTTGTCCCTTAAAGATAATTAAGTTAGTCTATTTTAATACACTATAACAAAACATCGTAATTCCTAGAGTTAAATTAATATTTACTTGATACATTAAGAGTCTTATCTATGTTATAATAGAAATTAGAACCTTATCTAAGCTTTTCTTTAAGGAGAAACCTATCTATGAATGCTTATAAAAAACAGATAACCATTGAAGATCCCCAAAAACTAATATTATCAGACTTACCCTTTAAAGCAGGGCAAAAAGTAGAAATTATCATCCTAGCAGAAGACAATCCTGAACTTGAAGAATTGCGTCAAAAAATTGACCTTGGAACAGAACAAATAAAAATAGGTAAAATTCAAGATGGGGAATTAGTTTTTAACCAATTACAAGCAAAACTAAGAGATGAATATGGCTTAATATAATGGCAAATTATCAATTTTCTGAAGCTGCAATCACGGATATTAATCAAATTTGTGATTATGTCGCCCAAAATAATCCTCGTTCAGCCAGCCATCTTTTTGATACCATTCGTCAAAAATGTAAATTAGTAGCTAACTTTCCTAATATGGGAAAAAATTATGATCAAATTCGACCAAATTTAAGGGGATTTTTAGTTAACGATTACATTATTTTTTATTATGCTCAAGATGATGGTATTTATATCGTGAGGATTATCAACGGTTATCGTAATTTAGAGCAACTATTGCAAGAAAATTCATAACTATGGAAAACATCGCCCAACCTGAAAGAGTCACCCAAAACCGAATCATTCAACTATTCCGTGAAGAACTCGGTTATACTTATCTAGGACACTGGCAAGATCGCCCCAATAATAGCAACATAGAAGAACAATATTTAACCGACTATTTAACCGAAGCAGGTTATAACCCCGCTCAAATTACTAGAGCAATTCAAGAACTTCGTACCCAAGCTAATAACTTTAACCGTAGCCTTTATGACAATAACAAAGCCGTTTATAGCCTATTACGCTATGGTATTAAAGTCAAAACTGAAATTGGTCAAAACACCCAAGATATTAACCTCATTAACTGGAAAGAATGGCATAAAAATCACTTTGCGATCGCCCAAGAAGTCACCTTAAAAGGAAACAACGACAGACGACCCGATCTTGTTTTATATATTAATGGTATCGCCATCGGTGTCATTGAACTTAAAAATAGTCGGGTTTCTATGGGTGACGGAATTCGCCAAAATATTTCCAATCAAAAAAAAGAATTTAATGAATGGTTTTTTACGACTATACAAATTCTCTTTGCAGGAAGCGACTCCGAAGGACTCAAATACGGCACAATAGGAACACCCGAAAAATATTACTTAACATGGAAAGAAGACATAGAAGATAACAGTCGCCTCAAAATTGATAAATATCTCTTAAAAATATGCAACAAAAAACGCCTTATCGAATTAATTTATGACTTTGTTATCTTTGATGATGGAGTCAAAAAAATACCCCGTGTTCATCAATATTTTGCCATTAAAGAAGCCCAGAAATTTATCCAAGCCAAACAAGGGGGCATTATTTGGCATACTCAAGGGAGTGGAAAAAGTATCATTATGGTACTCTTAGCCAAATGGATACTCGAAAACAATCCTAACGCTAGAGTCGCTATTATTACCGACAGAAAAGAATTAGATGAACAAATCGAAGAAGTTTTCCAAAAAGCAGGAGAAACCATTCACAAAAGCAGTAGCGGAAGAGATTTAATGGCTCAACTCAGCCAAGCCAAACCCCGTTTACTCTGTTCCCTCGTTCACAAATTTGGCAACAAAAAAGTCGATAACTTTGAACAATATATCAAAGATTTAAAAGCAAACCCCATTCAAACAATGGGAGAAATTTTTGTCTTTGTCGATGAATGTCACCGCACCCATAGCCAAGATAAAGCTGACAGTTCCCAGAATCAAAAAGGTAAACTGCACCGTACCATGAAAGCCATTTTACCCCATGCCGTCTTTATTGGTTTCACTGGAACACCATTATTTAAAAAAGATAAAAAAACAAGCCTCGAAGTCTTTGGTAAATATATTCACACCTATAAATTTAACGAAGCCGTCGCCGATCAAGTCGTGCTAGATTTAGTCTATGAAGCCAGAGATATTGATCAAAACTTAGGATCTCAAGAAAAAATTGACGCTTGGTTTAATGTCAAAACAAAAGCATTAAACGAATGGCAAAAAGCTGAACTTCGCAAAAAATGGGGAACAATGCAACAAGTCCTCAGTTCAAAGTCTCGTATGGAAAGAATTGTCAAAGATATTGTCTTTGATTTTAATGTAAAACCTCGCCTCAGTGATGGAAAAGGAACAGCCTTACTTGTCGCTTCTAACATTTACGAAGCTTGTAAATATTATCAACTTTTTCAACAAACCGAATTTAAAGGTAAATGCGCCATTATTACCTCTTACAACCCCCAAACTAAAGATATTACCACCGAAGATACAGGTGCAAACACTGAAACCAATAAAGAATTTATTTTTAATACCTACACCGAACTATTAAAGAATATTACACCTTACCAAAAAAAGACCAAAACCGACACCTATGAAGAAGAAGCCAAAAAACAATTTAAAGAGCAACCTGCTAACATGAAACTGCTCATTGTTGTCGAGAAATTATTAACAGGATTTGATGCACCTAGCTGTACCTATCTCTATATTGACAAAACTATGCAGGATCATAACTTATTTCAAGCCATCTGTCGCACCAATCGCCTCGATGGGGAAGATAAAACCTTTGGCTATATTATCAGTTATAAAAACCTCTTTGAAAAAGTAGGACAAGCCATCAGTGTTTACACCTCTGAATTAGATACCGCAGATGACAAAAACAACAATATTGACCCTCAAATTCTCCTACAAAATCGCCTGACAAAAGGAAAAGAACGGTTAGATAATGCCTTAGAAGCCATTAGCTTTCTTTGTGAACCCGTTGAACCTCCCAAAACCACACAAAATTATATTTACTATTTTTGTGGTAATACTGAAATTACTAGCGATTTAACCGCAAGAGAACCCCGAAGAACATCCTTTTATCGGGCAATAGTCGCTTTAATTCGGGCTTATAGTAATATAGCCGATCAACTAGAAGAAGCAGGTTATACAACCCAAGAAATTCAACGCATTAAACAACAAATTAAAAACTATTGTGATCTCCGTGAGATTATTCGTCGTGCAAGCGGTGAAACCCTTGATCTCAAAGCCTATGAAGCAGATATGCGCCATCTCATTGACACCTATATTGAAGCCAATGAACCCCGCAAAATCTCAGACTTTGATCATCTTCCCCTTGTCGAATTAATTAATACAATCGGCATTAATCAAGCCCTTAATACCCTACCTCATGGCATTCGCAAAAATCAAACCACCGTTGCAGAAACCATTGAAAATAATATCCGTTGCCAAATTATTCAGCAAAATCTTAATGATCCTGCTTATTATCGCAAAATGTCCATCCTTTTAGACGAACTAATTCAACAACGGAAAAATCAAGCGATCGCCTATGAAGAAAGCTTAAAACAATATGCACAATTAGCACAAAGGGTTAAACAAGGAAAAGAAGACGACACACCAACCGAACTGGATACCTCTGGCAAATTAGCCTTGTATAATAACTTAGACCAGAATCTCAACCTAGCCCTTGAAATTGACGCAACCGTTAAACAAATCAGATCAGACGACTGGCGAGGGAACACAGCCAAAGAAAATACCATCAAAAGAGCGTTATTTCCCCTTTTAAATCAAGATATTGCCGAGGTCGAGCGTATTTTTCTGATTATTCAAGAACAGAAAGAATATTAAAAAACTTATGAATGAAGTCATTACCTTTGGTGAGATCAACATCAATGTTGTGAGAAAACCCATCAAAAATCTTTATTTAACCGTCCATCCTCCCGACGGAGAAATCCGCATTTCTGCCCCTCATCATATCAAATCAGAAGCAATTCGACTCTTTGCTTTATCCAAACTGAGTTGGATTAAAAAACAACAGAAAAAACTGCAAGCACAAGAAAGAGAGACTCCCCGAGAGTATATTAACCGTGAAAGTCACTATGTATGGGGAGAAAGGTACTTACTCAAAATTATCGAAAAAAATCAACCCCCTCAAATTGATATTCAGCATAAAACTCTAGTGCTTCAAGTACGTCCTGAGACTTCACTAGAGAAAAAAGAAGCAATTTTGTATTACTGGTATCGAGAACAACTTAAGCAGGCCATACCGCCATTATTAAAGAAATGGGAAGGATTAATGAATGTAAAGGTCAATAAATTTTTTGTACAACGTATGAAGACTAAATGGGGAAGTTGTAACCCCACAGCCAGAAATATTCGCCTAAACTCAGAATTAGCTAAAAAACCCCGTGAATGTCTAGAATACGTTCTTGTTCACGAAATGAACCATCTCATTGAACCTAGTCATAATCATCGCTTTATTTCCCTGATGGATTCTTTTATACCTCAATGGAGACATTATCAACAAATGCTGAATCGTCTTCCCATTCCTCCTAGATAAAAATCAACTTAGATATAATAAGCGTAAGTGACCCCCTTTTTTTGACTATGAATTTACAAGAACTTCTAAAATTGACAGAATTTAAGCAAAACGATTCAGAAGCAATCTATAAAGAGAATATCTTAAAGACAGTTGATATTTTGCTAAAATTAGGCATTAAACTTGATGATCCGTCTGATCTAAAAACATCCGTCGAATCTATCTTACAAACATTGCAAGACAAGGAAATAGAACTATATGGCAGAAAAATAAGTAAACAAGAAATTATTGAAGAAATTAAGCTCTTTGAGCAAAAAATAGCTGAATTAGAACGTGAAAAAGTAGAAATTAAGCAAAGAATAGCAAATATTAAAGCACAATCCAGTGCGTAACTGACTCTTCGGTAGTTTCAGATTATTTATTTGTTTTTTGAGATTTGTAAGTAAATTCTTGACAATATTTGTCTAAAAGTCGTCTTGAGACTCCAATGATACTAAATCCTGCGTTTAAAACAGGAACACTCATTCCAAAAGTAAGGGTAGTTATTAAACTGGCTAGATTGGTGATGTCAACACCGACTACTACTTTTTCTGTCAAGAGTCTGGAATATAACTGACAAAACTTTTCTTTGAAACTCTTTGATTCAATTAATTGATCAGCTTCCTGTGCTGCTATTATTAACTCATCTGGGGTATCATCACTAATCAGACGATCTTCTAATTTTTTCTTATCCTCACGCAATTCAAGAAGCTGACGTTCAACTTCTTGCAAACGGCGTTCAAGGGCTTCTAATTCCTCAAATTCATTGCGATTCATAATTTTTTTCTTGATTTAATTTTTAATGGTAATATTCAAAAGGATGGGCTAAGATTGTCTAACCCATCCTAATAAGAATTAACTAAATTTCATCCCAACCTGTTAATCCCGAAGACATCATATAACTGGTAACGGTTGCTTCAAAGAAATTCGCTTTAGTATTGCCTTCTTTCTTCGTATCAGAAAAGCGCTCTAAATGAGTATAAGGGCTTTTCGTGTATTTTGAATCAGCATAAAGAGGCTCAAAACCAATAGAACGTAAACGAATATTAGCTAAATATTTCGTATATTGTTCCGTACTTTCCTCAGTGATTCCCAGAATGTTATTGCCAATAATATGATTAGTCCAACGACATTCATGTTGAACCGCAGTATCAAACATTTCATAAATCTGATCAGCAGAAAAGTTAAAGGTTTTCAGCGCTTCAGGAATGATTTTTTGATATAATCTAACATGACTTAATTCATCTCGATTGATCATCTTAAAAATGTCAGCAGAACCAGGCATTAACATCCGAGAAGCTAGATTATAAAAGTAGATAAACCCATTATAAAAATAGAGTCCTTCTAACAGGTAATCTGCCATCAAAGAGACAAAATAATTTTCAGTACTGGGTTGATCAATATACTTTTGATAAAGACCAGCAATAAACTCACAACGGTCTTTTAACACATGATCAGTCCGCCAAAAGTCATAAACATCGTCCCTCTTTTCAACAGGAATAATGGTTTCAATCATATATTGATAGGCATGATTGTGCATCCCTTCTTGAGAGATTTGTTCAGCCATACAAAGGCTAATTTCTGGGGCAGTTACACAACTTTTAAGATGGGGAATATTGCAAGTTTGAATAGAATCTAAAAAGGTTAAATAAGATAAGATTCCATCAAAAGCATATCTTTCTTCATCGGTTAGATTCCAATAATCTGTGACATCTTGTGTAATGTCCAACTTTTGCGGAATCCAAAAGTTTTCACGCATTTGTTGATATAATCCAATTGCCCAACTATAACGAACATCGTTAAGCTGCATCAGATTAGTTGTGTTCCCAAACCAAATAGAACGGTTCTCAATCTTATCATCTCCTTCAGGATTAAAGATAGGACTGATTGGCATTTGGGGTTCTAATATAACAGTCATAATGGGGGGTATAATGCCTTGTACTCAAGTAATTTTTCCTTTGTCAGTCTAGCACTAAATTCTATATTAGGTTAAATATTAAATTTTTGGGAAAAATATATGTTACTATCAATTAAAAAAGGAGAGTTATTTATGTTTGGATTAGGTTGGCCAGAAGTCCTTGTCATTCTTTTAGTCATTGTCGTTATTTTCGGACCCAAAAAGCTACCAGAAATTGGCAGTTCACTGGGAAGAACTTTACGAGGCTTCAAAGAAGGTATCAAAGATACATCAGATGACCCCAATTACCCCCAAGATTAATAATCATAGCAAATCCCCTCTACCTTTAGGGGTCTGTAATTATCAATTCTAAATTCTCAATAAAAATCCCCTCATAGCCATTACTACGAGAGGAGTGTAGTCACTTCACTTCATCTATTATGCTTTTAATAAAGCAAATAAAGATAACAGATATTTATTCTACAGTGATTTTACCAATCATTCCTGCACCACGATGGGGTTCACAGTAGTAAGAGTAGGTGCCACTTTCGTTGAAAGTAGATTCATAAGAATCACCAGGAGAGAAAACAAGCGCTTTGTGGTTGAAAGCGGCAGCTTTATCCCCTTCAAAAACAACATTGTGAGGCGAAAGCTTGTTGTTAACCCATTTAACCGTGTCGCCAGATTTAATGGTTAGTTCAGATGGCTCAAATTTGAGTAATCCGCTGTCTGCTCCCATTTTAACCTCGTAAGTAGCAGCATTAGCAGGGTTGATAACGGTAAAGAAGCTCACAACCGTTAAAAGTAAGGCAGAAAGTAATAAACCTAATTTTTTAGACATTTGCTCGTTGTCCTATCTGTAGTCGCAGTTTAAGTTTGACAGCTTGTCTTTTGACAAAACTTTGTCTTTATGTCATTGTACATGGTTTGGCAATTTTTGGGAAGCAGGTGGGAAAATTTAGCTCAACCACTGAGGCCGGTTAGCACGCAATTCAAACTGTTTCAGATAGGTATCAGGTTGGGAAGGATCGAATTCTCGATGATCAATAAAAACGGTTGGGGGTTCAACTTTGTTGCGATCGCTGGGTAACTCAATCTCTAACCCTTGTGCCACTTCTTCATATAACGCCACAGGATAGGCTCGCTCAATGACATAATCGGCGTTTTTCGGGTAATTTTTCAGCCCTAGCTGTTGCCAACGTACCATCTGAGTCAGTAACCAGACAGCGTGCGATCGCCACTGATAATTGGCATGATTAGGGGCTTGTAAGTAATCAGTGGGCTGATAATGATAGATATTAAAATCAGCGATGGTTTGTTGCTCAGAAGCGCTTTCTAAGGTTTGATATGTGTATTGACCCCTTAACAAAGGTTCTAACAAAGAAGCATCTAAATTAAAGTAAGAAGGTTGACCCACAATTTGCGCAATCTCAGCCTGATTTTTCGGATCTTCACAGAATTGACAGCTTTTTAACATGGCAGCAATCAAGGCTTTACTGGTGTTGGGATGTTTTTCTACCCAAGGAGACAAGGTAGCTAAAATAGCGCCAGGATGGCCTTGCCAAATATCCCGATAGGTATAGGGGATAAATCCTGCATTTTGGCTCACTGTTTGCTGATTCCAAGGTTCCGCTTCCCCGAATCCATCAATCATTCCTGCTTGCAGCTTATAAATCATTTGTTGAGGGGGAAAGGTTAGCCAATTGATATCTCGTTGAGCATCAATGCCCATTGCTCCCAACCAATAGCGCATTAAATAGTTTTCAAAACTATAGGGACTAGAGACAGCAAAATTTCTTTTTTGATCCGTCTGGCGAAAGTATTTGCGAAAACTGTAGCTAAAATCCTCAAAATTAATAAATTGTTGAGAGGGACGAAGCCCAGCTTGCCATGCTTTCGGTGTTAAAGTGATAGCGCTCCCATTGAGATTTAACATCATCAAGGAGATGATAGGAGAATAGTTAGCGCTTAATTGGGCGTGTAAGGGTAAAGCAAAAAGACTATGGGCAGCATCAACTTGCCATTCTCTTAAATTCTTTTCAATTCCTGCCCAACTTACCTGTTTAACCAAACTAACGGTTAAGCCATAAGTCTCAAATATCCCCTTTTCTTGAGCAATGATCAGGGGTAAAGCGCTTAGGGTAGGAACATAAGCAATTCTTAAAGAAGTCTTCTCTGGTAGATCGAAGTCAGGTTTTTTAGCCGATTTAAACTGAGGAAAGGTTAAATTTGCCTGTTCACAAGCAGATAAACCCAGTCCCGCCAGACTTAAACTACCATACTTAAGGAGGTGACGGCGCTTCATAATTTAATCTTCAAAATAAATGTACTAAAGTTCTTCGGCTTGATAAGTGAAAAAAGTATCTAGCACACCAATTGTGCCAAATTGATAAGTTGGAACAGGAGAAGGTAAGGAAATCTCGGTTTCGTAGATACTAAATAGCAAATAATTTGCTCTTACGGTTCGATGACCAATAATTTGTCTGATCTGTGGTTTACCTGTATCTACCATTGTTTTACAATAGCTGGTTAAAAATCCCCCTAATTCATGGGCTACCTGAGGGCAGACATCTTGTTTAAGATAAGTTGTCAACGCATCAGAGGCGTAGGTTTCGTAATCCGTTTGTCCAGGGTTAGTGGAGGCCATCATGCCACCGAAGGTCCCTAAGATCAGTCCCCCTACCATAGTGATCCATTTTGACTGTTTAATCATCGTTCAATCATCCCTCCTCAAAATTTAGATGAATTAGGTGTTGCCACCTTGTCCCCTTATGTTATAATAATTATTGCTAATGGCGAGCGTAGCCAAGTGGTTAAGGCAGTGGATTGTGGTTCCACCATTCGTGGGTTCGAGTCCCATCGTTCGCCCTTTATGTCATATTGTTGGTTCTTGTGAATTGATAGAGAAAATTTGTCTATCGTAGCGGAGTGGCACGACTTAAATGGGGCAATAGATTATGCGTTAATTCTATGATTTGATGGGATTTGATGGGCAAAGCCCATCCTACCCAATGCTTAGTTGTGTCAGTCCCGTAGGATTAGCATAAAAACAACTTTTCAAGGCCAAATCCGCTTTAAATTAAGCGTAAATCCAGGTAAAACCGTTTCACCCGATAACGTACTTGGATCTTCCAATCTCTCAACGGCTTGGCCTGCACGATAAATTTCCACCTGTCTATTCTGAGGATCAATTAACCATCCCAGTTTAGCTCCATTGTCCATATACTCCTGCATCTTCTCACGCAAATCTTTAAGGCTGTCAGTCTCTGAGCGTAGTTCTACGACAAAATCAGGACAAAGAGGGGCAAACCCTTTTTTTTGCTTAGGTGTCAGCGCTTCCCATCTTTTTTTCTGTACCCAAGATGCGTCTGGTGAGCGATTAGCCCCATTGGGTAACTCAAACCCTGTTGAGGAGTCAAAGTATTCGCCAAGCTGCTCATTCGCTTCACTCCAAATGCCAAGTTGAGTGGTTATTTTCGCATTTCGTTTACCTGACTCGCTACCTGTGGGTGGGTTCACAATAAGATGTCCATTCGTAGTACGTTCAAGTCTAAGATCACGATTGGCAGCAGCTATAGCAGCAAACTGCTTTGGTGTTACAGTGAGAGCAATTTCATTAGGAAGGTGGAGTAATAGGGATTTAGGATAGGCAGATATCATAGTAATTCACCGCAAGCTGCTGAATGATCTTAAATACGTTTTAATAACCATAGTTAATTAGTGCGGAGAGACAGAAGGCAGGATTGACAAACTTAACAAAAAAATCACAGTCTTTAACTATGGCCATTTAGTCGGACTTGGTATTATATAGCTCTACGCCAGATCAGTGTTTGACAATCAAACATAGCTACTATCCCTTTCATGTTAGAGAAGTTCATTCTTCATTCTTCATTCTTCATTCTGCGTTTAGCTATACTTTGATCCTAGCGCCTTATGAGAAAAAAAAAGACGCAACGAATTGCGCCTTCTAAAATTCAATCTACCATGAACAATGGTTTAGATATTTAAAGCTGTCGGCTCAAAGCTAGGAACAACCAACTCTTGATCTTGTTTGGTTAACTTGTTGTATAGCTTTTCTGTGTTGGGGAAATTGGCCGCAGGAAGGGTGGGGAAACGACGATAGGGAACGGTATCTTCCCCAAAGCATTCCACATACTCCATACTATCTACCATCGAACGAATAAAGGCACGAATTCCTTTGGTCGCCAGAATTTGATTATATTTCTGGATTTCACGCTGATTGAGGGGCGCTCGACCTAAGAAATGCTTCGTTCCTAGTTCAATGACTTTAGTATTAGGATAGGGAGCATAGAATTCTTTGACATAAAGCTCAGAACATCCTAACCCTTCAATAAACTCTTTAACAGTGATTTCTCCGTTACCAAGTTTACTTTCAAGTCCCGTAAATTCTGCTTGAACGATATAAGGATCAAGATCTCGTTCAAAGATTTGACGGTAAGCCCCACGGATGGCGTTTTGTACCGCCACTTTATCAACTGTTTCTAAGAGTTTAAAGCGCTTGGTTTGTTGCCGTTGAGCGCTCACTCCTTGTTGAATACGATTGTTAACATCTGATTCACCTCGTTCAGCGCTTTGACCTAATTCCACAAAGCGAGGAGCAACTTCTGGTTTAACAATCTTACCAAAGTCGTCTCGTAAGTTTCCTGGTCGTGCCATGCGTAACTGCATTCCACCAGGGGTAACATAGCGCTCATAGGGAATAGTATCTTCCCCAAAGGCTTCTGTATATTCCAGACTATCGACAATGGCATCAATTAGGGCATAAAATCCTTTCTTAGAACAGAGATCAAAGAAAGTATTCATTTCCTTACGACCATAGGTAGGACGACCTAATAAACGACGGTGAATATATTCGATCGCTTTAACCACATAGTGAGGAGTCCAATACCGTTGACGGAATGCGTCAGATTTGGCAATCAGTTTAATAAACTCCCGAATCGATATATCCCCATTTTCTAGCTTGTTTTCAGCCACGGATTGCCGTTGCCCTTCATAAGGAACATAGCCAATCACTTGACGATAGGCAGCCAAAATAATCGCCTGGGTAGAACTTTCCCCATATTTAACGCTACTGCCATTACTGCTGCCAGGTAATTCGTTATTCAGACGGAATACCTTAGCGCCTAAGCTACCTGGAAATTCACCTCTGGCGCCAGGATTACTATTTTGGTTATTAATCCCAGGACCACGATGAATCAGAATTCGTTTAGTATCCTTGCTAAAGGGAGCAGGCCGACTACTAGGATTCTCGCTTTCTTTCGGGAAAATTGCCCCAAATTGGATTTCTAAGGGGTCATTTCCTGAACCGTAAACGTGCTGATCCGGTAGGGGTTGATTATATTTAGCAAAGGTGGTGATAAATTGGGGAACTTTGCGGAAGGGCGCACTATAGTTAAATAGGTCTTGCTGCATTCCCCAGTTACGACATTCTTGGGCTTCTTGACCTAATCCTCGGAGGTAAGGGACCGTTTCTTCTCCAAAATAGTCGGCATATTCTTGAGAATCAACTAACGCATCGACAATGGCAGGTAGTCCTCCATTAGAGATAATCGAGAAGTATTGCTGCACTTCCTCCCGTGAACTAGGACCACGACCTAAGATATGACGGAAAGCTAATTCTAGCGCTCGACTATTGATAAAGGGTTCAAAGAACTGCTTCCGATAGAGAGGCGACTTACAAAGACGACGGACAAACTCTTTCATGGAGATGTCGCCATTTTTGACCTGAGATTCTAGGTAAGAAATCGATTGACTATAAGCACGGGTAATATCCCGTTCAAAAATTTGACGATAGGCTGCTTTAACCACTTCACTTTTCTCAGAAGTAGATAAACCAGGTTTCATCACGAATTTTTGCCGTTTTTCTGCTGCATTAAAGTAGCTTTGGGGCAATTCTAACCCTTGTTGATCCGTTGAAGGACGTTGACGTAACTTAGTCGAAGGGGTAGGCGCTTTAAACTCAGTGATTAAAATATCAAAATACTGATTAACTAGGTCTAATCCCTCTTGATCCCGTCGAAAATAATCTCTGGAGGCTGCTTTCATTTCCTGTAGGGCAACAATGGTCGCATCTGTGGAACAGGCTCTTTCGATAATTTCCCGTAGTCCTCTGGTGTTCACCACAATAATGCTAGGATCACCTGCTACCATTGCATAAGTAACATAGCGCAAGAACCAGGACATATCCCGTAGGGATTTCTGCATATTGCCAGGTCCATAGCGAGCAATGTTAATGGGGCGAAAACCAGGAGGAATTGGACCCGATGAAGAGAGAAAAATGGATCTTAGACCACTGAAGAGACCGCCGCCCCCTGTTCCCCCACTTTCTGCGTAGGTCACTTTTCCTAATTCCATTGCCCGACGGGTATCCATTGGTGCGCCCGCCATTGCCATTTCTTTGGGCGCTTCAACCGGAGGCTTTTCTAAGTAAGCCATCGGTGATCCCCCAGTAAAAATGCGGTTCGCCGCACGGGATACGATTAAATCAGCATTATCAGTAATTACCTGCGCTACTTCCAACCGTTTACTCCCAGATTGGAAAAAAGCGACTAATTCGCCTAATTCACCTTTGGCGAGGAAACGATCCTGTTGCTCTGCTTGGGAAATGGCCGAGACAGGAACAGTTTGATACAGTTGAGGACGGGCTAAGGAACTTCCACCGCTTGCCTTTACACTCATTGGATTTCAACTATCTCCCATGTAAAAATTACCAATGACTCTTATCTTATGATGGAGTCTAGATGTTTTGATAACATCTTGTTTAAAACCAGATGTTTAAAAAGCTAATCAGCATCTAGATTAGACTGTTTCGGTCTTCCTGAGTAGCTTTATTAAGATTTGTATCAAAATTTTTCCTTCTTCATTCTGCGTTCAGCTAGACAAACTTGGCATAATTTTGGCTATTTGGTAAGATATACTGAGTTCCCTTTTGGGAAAAACTGAAAAACTTTTCATCGTTTCTGTTAGTTTTCGATGAACTTGGGGCAACCTAAAGAGTGAAGACTGAAGAGTCATGAGTCCCTTAGTCCTTAGTTTTTCGCCCTAAATCAGCTTAAGACTGAGGACTTCCTCCTATCCACGTATTCTCGCTTATAAGGAGAGTCACCCGTGCCAAACCACAAGATTCTCGTCATTGATGACAGTAAAGTAATTCGGATGCGAGTCCGAGATATGCTCCCGGCGGGCAATTTTGAAATTATTGAAGCCAAGGACGGATTAGAAGGTTATCACCTGATGCAGAGCGAGCAACCAAACCTGATTATGCTCGATTTTCTCCTGCCGAAAATGAGTGGTTGGGAAGTCTTTCAGGAAATTCAAAAGGAGTTTAGCCTCAAACAAATTCCTCTAGTATTAATGTCGGGGCGCAAAGAGGAAGTGGTTGAAAAAATACCTGAGCCTTTCAAAGATTTTGCCTTTGTGGAAAAACCCTTTGAAAAAGGGCAATTAGTGGCAGCCATCAAAGAAGCCATGGCCAAAGCGCCAAAAGATCTGCGTCCCCCTGTTCCTACTCCTGCAGCAGAAGCAGCATCGGTGACACCAGATACCGCCGCTATGATGGCAGAAATTGAAGGCTTGAAAAAACAGGTGGCGACAATGCACCAGGAAATGGCAGCGATGAAGAAAAGTATGTCGCAGTTGGTTAAATTTATTAAGCAAAAGTTATCTTAAGGGAACGTCTCTCCCGAATTTATGGTGATTAGCTAAACTTATAGGTCGTATTGAATAGTGTGTAGTAAATAGTTGATAGTGAATAGTTGGAAACTTAACTATTCACTATTATCTTTATGATTTTAGATGTGATAAGTTACGGCACAAATCAATAGTTATAAAGTTATCCTCAAAGCTATCTGCCTGTTTAGCTCATTCTACTATGCTGTTTGAGCTAAAATGAGGCAATATATTTTTTGCTATTTCTATGATTTGATGTGCGAAGCCCATACTACCTAATGCACCAAATTAGGTGAAACAATCCACTACTGGGCTGTTTGAGCTAAAATTAAGTAATAAGAATTGCTGTTGTTGGGCTTTAGCCCTATAATAATCCTCATTACTAATACACCAAATTAGGTGAAACAGTCCACTACGATGTATAAGTTTTGCTAATCAACCTAAAGTCAGGAGAACCACTGCTAACTACTAACTTTACTTTAATCAACAGATGTGCTATTGTTACTCCTACATGAATAACTATATCTAAGTGTATTCCGACAAATATATCTTTTTGAGATCACAGAAAAATCATGCAGAATCTAAAATCAATCTAAAGTGTATTTAGCTACACATTAATCTTGTAAGACTTCTTGCCCATAAGATCCCCTAAACTCAATACATTAAATTATATGTGGGATTACTAGGTTAGTGACCATAAACACTGCTTAGATGTACATAGGTCACGGTCATAGCCTTTAAGTGGAAATACGATGGGCTTAAAAGCGTGGAAATTAAAATTTTAGAAAAGGAACACTCACTCATGGCTAACAACGACATAGAACAAAACTTAACCTATTCACAAGACTCCGATTGTGGTTGTACCAGTCCTGGTTATGGTAACAGCAATGGTCAAGGTTTAGGTAAGAATTTACCCCTTAACCTTTCCACAGTGGAGATGAATAAATATCTCCTGATTGGGACAACTAGCAATGATATTGCTAAAGCTGTTAACGTCCAAAATGGAGATTTAGGGGCAGATATTGTTGTTTTATCCACCGAAATAGACGATAATGTTGACTTTGACCTTGATGATGTGTTCCTACACAATGCAGGAAGTCAATGGGTTGATGTAGATAATAAACACAGCGCAGACAGTAGCAATATTGGTCCGGACTACTTACCAGGTGCGGCTCAAGTCGGTGAAGGGGTGTCCTGGACAGGAGATGTAGCGCTAACCAGTACCAACGCTGCATTTGACATGAGTAATGTTGAACTATATGGTCAAGTGGGTGTAGTTGCAGCAAGTAACAACCCAGCGAGTAGTGTTTCTAACACAGAATATTTCTCTGATGGTCTGGGGGATGGTTATGACACCACAGGGGATGGATTAGCGATGCCCTCCAATGGGGTGACAACTGATACCGCTGCCATGACAGCGCTACTGACTGAATTGGATGCGTTTGAAGAATATGTTACTAACTTAGCACCAGAAGTGAAGCTAACACCTGGTAATGGATTACCCACTTCTCAAGGAATTGAAGACGTAGATTACTTTGAATTAAATGTTGATCAATATGATACCAATGGAGATGGCATTGCAGTTATTGACATTGAAGTTGGCGGTGGTAGTGACGATTTCAAACTAACTAACTCTAACTGGGTCATTGAAAGCGAAAATGGTACGTTTGCTATTTTCCGTATTCTCGGAGATAGTAACCTAGTCCTCAATCAGTCCACAATTGTGATGGGGGATGGGGTCTTAGGTAACAGCAACGCTACATCTCCCAGTGGTCCAACAGAAGGACTAGGCGCTATCTTCATCAAAGCCTATGACTATAACGACGGACAAGGTGGACGGAATGATGGTGAAGCGCTTGACAGTGGTGATACAACATTTAGCTTCAATGATACAGTCCTCAATGGGGTTGGCTTCTATGACTTAATTGAGTTTAGTCGTGATGATGATAGCAATGGTAATGATCAAGCGGGGATTTTGGATTTTGATCTGGGAACAACTGAGTTAAAAATCAATAATGGTCAAGGTTGCTCCCATTTCATTAGCCCGAAAATTAACTTCAACAATGTTCGTTTTGAGCATTGTTTGGGAGGAGGAGGAGAACCTTTAGCAAGTTTAGGAGACTATGTTTGGTTAGATAGTGATCTCGATGGCATTCAAGATAGTAATGAAGCAGGAATTGGAGGAGTTCTCGTTACACTAACAGGAGGGGGAGCAGATGGCGTAATTGGTACAGGAAACGATGACACCACGGATACCACCACCACCGATGGAACGGGTTTCTATGAGTTTATAGACCTGAATCCAGGGGAAGAATATCAAGTAACCTTTAGCGCTCCTAGTGGTTATGTCTTTACCAGCCAAGATGCAGGAAGTGATGATGGGATTGACTCGGATGCAGACCCCACCACAGGAGAAAGCCAAATCGTCATCCTAGCACCAGGAGAAAATAACCCCACCATTGATGCAGGATTATATCAACTGGCAAGTCTAGGGGATTATGTTTGGGAAGATAGTGATGTTGATGGGATTCAAGATAACGATGAAGCAGGAATTGGAGGAGTTCTCGTTACCCTAACAGGAGGGGGCGCAGATGGTGTAATTGGTACAGCAGACGACACCACGGATACCACCACCACTCTCAGTAATGGTTTCTACGAATTTACAGGTCTCAACCCAGGGGAACAATACCAAGTAACCTTTAGCGCTCCTACTGATTACTTCTTCACCAGCCAAGATGTAGGAAATAATGATGGGATTGACTCAGATGCAGACCCTGCTACAGGAGAAAGCCAAATCGTCATCCTAGCATCAGGAGAACATAACCCCACCATTGATGCAGGTTTGTATCAACTAGAAAGTCTAGGAGACTATGTCTGGGAAGATAGTGATCTTGATGGCATTCAAGACAGCGATGAAGCAGGAATTGGAGGGGTTCTAGTTACCCTAACAGGAGGGGGCGCAGATGGTGTCATTGGCACAGCAGACGACACC
>JBFRWQ010000457.1:0-2514 GCA_051439665.1 Microcystaceae cyanobacterium
GAGATAAACAACACCCACGAAAAAACCCTAAACCAAAAGCCTATGAATCTCCCAAAAGCCACGCCCGTAGGTAGCCTTATTCCCTGTTAAAGCTGCTTCAGCCTAGCTTTTGAAAAAAACTAGACTAACTGATTTAGGCATTCTCTAAGGACTATCCGAGCCTACGAAACTTCAAAGGCCGAAGCCTGTTTCGTACCTAAAGCCCTAAAATAGTCCTATTTATAGAATGGCGGTGAGTTGTGGAGGCTCTCCGCGACCTTACCAGGGGGTAAGGTTTCGACCTGTAGCCATCAGGTCATCATCAGGCGGTTTTAATGATGGTTAAATAAGTTCGACTTTCATCATTATTTGGGGGTCTACATTGATAAGGTTTTGAGACTTCAATGACTTGATAGTTAATACTTTCTAGTGCTTTGATAATCTCCTCTGTATTCTTTTCAATGTGATTACTTTCCCCCCATATTCTGAGCTTGATTAAGTCCTCCTTCATTGTGATTGTTGCTTCATAAACTCGGTGAACTCCTTCTTAAAAAGTTTCATTCTTTCTCCCGTGTAAGCAACTTCAATCCCTCCAAACTCTTGATATCCAAACTTAATGGTTATCATGTCAGGATGTTCTTCAACTTCTTTAATGAGGTTGACATTAACCTAACTAGCAGGGATTTTTGCCTCTTCATCTCGTGGTAAATAAATAAAGTAAGCATTCGGTAATTTTGTAATGTTCATCGTGTTAATTAGGTAACCGTTTCAAAAACTCCAAAAACTCAATTAATTCCTCATCACTTAACACTTGACGGGAGCGTTTTCCGTAAGTTTTTAAGGTATATTTCCTGGTCTCTTCCACTGACCAATTAAGTCGTTTTAACTCAATATTTGTCAATCGAATTAACTCTTGGAATAGGTGAGGATTGTTAGCTTTAGAAAGGGATTGGGTCGTCGTTTTCTTCTTCAGAATTCGTCGGGTTCGTCCCCATTTTTTTTTTCTTCGTCATCAATGACGTAGTTTTCAGGCCAGAGAATTCGGTCAATGGATTCGACAACGACGCTGACAAATTCCTCCCAATCCCCTTTTAGGTTTTCCTCTAAGGTGTCGATATGCACCTCAATCCGTCGTGGCTCGTACTGCTGTACTTGCCTCGTTTGTGTGACAACTATTTTCATGGGTTATTTCACAAAAAAATCTTGTAACAGAGGTTTAAAACCAGGAGGTTTATTAGTGTATCTGTTAGATTCGATTATTTACAAGGGATTGCTTTAGTCGATTATGAATCTGAGATTAAAATGATTTTAGATTCAGTCTGTGAATTACTACCCATTGGTGATTCTTGGTCATTACTAAATAGATCCTTATTCCTCGGTTAATCATTTACAACGGCGTTTTGTTCTATTAGAGGTAAATTATACGGGGGTTATCGTCGTGAAGAGACAGGATATAAAATCCTATTACAAATTCCTGGCTCCTACTTACAAAAAGGATTTACACTTCTCAATAAAAACATTGCTCCAGACTTTTCCTTATCGGACTTTTCACAAGTACCTGGGATTTATGAATTAGGCTTTAGAGCTTCAAGAGGATACAGAGGAAAATTAGAACCTAAGCTGGTAACTATTGATTTTCTTTCACCATTACCCATTAAAGAGAATAAAGATTATTTTCTTATTATAGGAGCTAAACGGTATAACTTTCAACCTAGCAATGGATCACTAATGAAAGGGGTTAAAGTCTTCGCCATTGACCCAATCACTCAGGAAGATTCAGAAAACTATCTAGGGTTACAAATATTAGAGACATCGATCTCAAAAGCAAAACTTGCCAGTTTTTCTCAAATTCCTGGCTACTATGACTTAGCTATGGAACAAGTAAGAGGACGTAATGGGGATTCAGTTTATAAAGCCATTGCTGCTACCTTTAAAGATGCTTATTCTTTTAACTCCTCTTCAACTCCTCCCTCAGTTCCCACTTCTTCGTAATTGCATATATCAGTATTTATTGCACCCATGCAACAAGTGTGAGTAAATTACTTGAGGTTTTTATGACATTAGAAGAATCCGTTAACGTTTTGGACTTATTAATCTCTGTCGTCAGCAGTTCGTTAATTACAATTTATGGAGTCGCGTCTATCTTTAAAGTTGTTAAACTGTTTCTTACTTTTTAAGAGGTGCTTATGATTTGTATTGATAATGTCATGGTTTGTGACATCAATAGCTTCTCTACTTCTATTCAACAATTAGGATTAAAACTAATTTTAAGTCCTTCCTCTTTACCTAATCCTTTACGGTCACAAAGTTGCTTGACTACCATTTGTCTTGAGTCTACTGGCGCCGGTTTATTATCTGCCTTAACTCCTCTCATAACTAAGTTAGCATTCATGGTTATGCTTTGGTTGATTTTGCATCTTTTCTACTCACTAATTCCTGGAGAACTTTAATCATGTTTGAATTAGTAATTGCCTTTGGTACTTGGTACTGGACTAGCAAAGCTTGGTTATGGGTTTCTCTTATTTTAATGATCCC
>JBFRWQ010000458.1:0-4896 GCA_051439665.1 Microcystaceae cyanobacterium
CCCAATATCCAGCGCTTTTAAAGGCACGTCTTTCCCGTTCCCGTTGTACTACCAAGCGAACCGATACCGATTGCACCCGTCCTGCTGATAGCCCACGGGCAATTTTTTTCCAGAGGAGAGGAGAAACGGTATATCCGACCAAGCGGTCTAAGATACGGCGAGTTTCTTGAGCATGGACTAAATTATCATCAATTTCTCGACAATTATCGAGGGCAGACTGGATAGCGTCACGGGTAATTTCATGGAACACCATTCGCTTAATGGGAACTTTGGGGTTTAACAGTTCCCGTAAATGCCAACTGATGCTTTCCCCTTCCCTATCTTCGTCAGTTGCTAAAATCAGTTCATCAGCCGATTTAAGTGCCGATTTTAAACCCTGAACCACTTTTTTCTTGCCTTTAGGGATGATATAGAGAGGGGCAAAGTTATCTTCGACATTGACTCCTAAATTTGACCAGTCTCTTCCTTTATATTCGGCGGGGACTTCTTCGGCTGAAGAGGGAAGATCACGCACATGACCCATTGAGGCTTCCACAATATAGTCATTGGGAAGATAATTACGAATAGTACGAGCTTTGGTGGGAGATTCGACGATAACCAGTTTTGACATGGTGAATTAGGCGTTAAATGCGGTTATATTAGGCGAATGGGTTGCCAATTGAGGGTAGGACAAGAAGTTTGATCATCCTCCGTTGCTATCGCCTTCTTCTACGATAATAGATAGTCTGTAGGAAGATTTGTCAAGCAGTTATTGAGTTCTCCCCGTGCTAAAGCAACGGGGATTCAAGCGAGGAAAAGCTACGTCGGTCTAAAGACACGACTCCGCTTTGGTACGATATATTTTAGAAAGTCGATCTAATTTATATCGTTGTGGCACACTCAAAAATGCCCTAGTCACCTTGGCTAAAGATACTTTTAGCTGTGTGGTTACTTTTCTAATTATATTGGCTGAACCGTTACAGTCAGCATTGATTAATTGACCGTTGGAAGCTTGGTACAATCCTCTTTTTACTCTTTTTCCTGATGCTTGCCACCTGTCGGGTTTTTCACCAACAGTAGGTAGCACATCATTATCTAAAAAAGAGCTTTTTGAAGTGTAGCTTTCTTCTGTCTCAACAAACTGAATCCCGTACTGTTCACAGAGTTGAGCAATCCTATTTTTTAGCCTTGCAGTAGGGATCCCAACAAATTCTTGATTGTTCTTTTTGCCAATATTAATTGAGTCTTTCTGTCGTTGATTCCATCCAAAAACAACGGTTGAGATGTCATTGTAAAGACACCAATTAATAATGAACCTAGCAGCCTTGTTGATATTATCCCGCATTTGACGGTTGCGTTTTTCCGTGATGGCTGCCAAGTTATCATCCCAGTAATCTTGTGTAATTCCAAGCTTAATCTTGGCTACCTGCTTGTTGTACCACTGATTTTGCGATTTGAATTTTTTGCCATCAAGAATAAAAGATTTACCCGTAGTAGAAACGCAAGTTAACCAGTTATTTAATCCGTGGTCTATTCCCAAAGCATTCAGATTAGGCTTAACCTTTGGCTGTTCTTTCTGCTGATAGACACACTCCAGATAAAAACAGTTATTTCGAGGGAGAATCCTAAATTCTTTAATGTCTTTATATTCAAGGTTTTTGGGCATAGATAGCAAAAAATGGTCTAGACCAAACCATGCTTTCACCTGCTTTCCTAGTGGAATTTTTAATTGATTATCTTTAGTTAACTTAATCCATCTAGCAGGACAGCTAACCACCGCCATGCCGCCTTTTTTCCTATAGCTAGGAACTCTAGGCTTATTGGTTAACTCTTTACGCTTCCAAAGCGCAAGTAACCGACGATAAGAAATAAAAGACTCTACCACATCATGGCAAACTTGTTGAGCGCAAGCTGAACGCATAGCTTTAAAGTGGATATTGCCTTTTAAGGCTTCATCAAGCTCGTATTTACCGACATAACGACTAGCTTTAAAGAGCATTTGCCTGCAATAATAGATGGCGCAATTAGCCAGTTTATTAGCCTCAGAGCAGACAAACTCTAAGATGGCTCTTACTTCTTCTGTTGGATGAATTAAAACCTTCTGACATCCATACATGATATTTACCCCCTGTAGATATGGTAGCTTATATAAACATAAACTGTCAAGGAATAATTTTATGGATGAGTATCGCAGAAATGCACATTCGGTCACACTAATTAATTATCACTTTGTCTGGTGTCCCAAGCGCAGAAAGCCTGTCTTAAAGGGAGAAATTAAGCATCGAGCGCAACAAATTATCTTTGATTTATGTGTTGAAAACGAATGGCGATTAATTGCTTTAGAAATAATGCCAGACCATATTCATTTATTTCTTGAAGCAAAACCGAGCTATGCACCATCAGTTATTATTAAAAGAATTAAAGGTAGATTGTCTCATCATCTAAGAAAAGAATTTCCTGAACTTCTTAAGCTTCCTACCTTATGGACTCCAAGTTATTTTTGTGCAACTACTGGTGAGACCAGTGCGGTCTTGGGGTCTCCCCAAGTGGAGCAACTGGCGAACCCGAAGGGTAATACTTCGACTGAGACAGTTAAAAAATATATTGAGTCTCAGAGAGGTAAATAGGACACAAAGGGATAAATCCCTTATTCTCGCTCCACCGCCACGCCTGCCTTGGACGTGGCTAACTCTCGCTCGATGTTATTCTAGGTTTTACTTAATATTAGGGGAAGAGGGGGGATGTACTGTATTCATTCTTCCCACGCTCTTTATTTGATATTGGACTTTGGACAAAAAGGAATTTATTAGGGTTTGAGAGAGTCAAGTGGCGATCGCCATTTCAATTACTGCTTCCACTGGATAATCAATTTCAGGATCTAGTGTCCCTTTTTGGGGTGTATTTATAGCGCCTAACTCCCCAATCATTAACACCGTTAAGTCAGACTGATAACGGAGTAATTGTTCTTGATAAAGAGGAGGTAAATTTTCATCAAGAAGATAGTTAATACTCATACAGCCTTTAACCTTTCTGCTTTTAATTTCCGTAATCTCGGCACATAATTAGGTGGGTTTTCATCTTGCTGTTTCGCTCCTTGTTGACAATGTTTTAGCCAGTCTGCCATATATTGGGTTATGGTTTCTGGGTTTTGTAAATAATAGAGGATGGTTGCATATATTTCTTCTAAGGTAAGATTGGGATACGTTTGAGCGATTACTTCTGGTGATTGATGATGATAAAGATATTCGTACAGTATGGTTTCAATCCCGACACGAGAGCCTTTAATTCTAATGTCATTGGTTGTTAAAAAGTCGAAGTATTCTTCTATTTTCATAGCTGGAATTAATTAAAAGGATTATGATCTATCTTAGCGTGATTTAAGTGCGATCGCTTTCATAACGATTAAGAAACATACCTAAAATAACCATTCCCCCCTTAAAAAGGGGGGTTAGGGGGGATCATCAACTAAAACTTACTAATTATTTACCCATTCCCAGTTGTTGGGCTTTCTGATAGACTTTCCCTTCTGTCAACAAAGAAGGCGCAATCACTACCTCTACCTGCTGCATTTCTTTGAGGTTTTTTGCCCCTAATGTTCCCATACTGGTTTGCAATGCCCCCAGTAAATTATGCGTTCCATCGTCTAATTTCGCAGGACCGGTCAGAATTTCAGCAATGGTTCCCGTTGTTCCCACATTAATCCGAGTACCACGGGGTAACACTGGGCTAGGGGTTGCCATGCCCCAATGATAACCTCGTCCAGGCGCTTCGGCCGCTCTGGCAATAGGGGACCCAATCATCACCGCATCTGCACCACAGGCAATACATTTACAAATATCGCCCCCTGTGACAATACCACCATCGGCAATCACAGGCACATAACGCCCTGTTTCTTGGAAATAGTCGTCTCTTGCCCCTGCACAGTCTGCTACGGCGGTTGCTTGGGGAACACCTACCCCTAACACCCCACGGGAGGTACAAGCAGCGCCAGGTCCAATGCCCACTAAGACGGCGGCGGCTCCTGCTTTCATTAAATCGAAGGCCACATCATAGGTGACACAGTTGCCCAACATCACGGGCATGGGCATTTCTTGGCAGAATTTAGCTAAATCTAGGGGGTTAATGGCTTCAGGCATTAAGTGGGCAGTAGAAACCACTGTGGCTTGTATAAACACCAAATCTGCTGCTGCTTCTGCCACTACTTGACCAAATTTAACTGCCCCTGCTGGGGTTAAACTAACGGCTGCAATTCCTCCCTGAGATTTAATCTCTTGGATGCGTTGACGAATTAACTCTGGTTTAATAGGAACCGCATACAGTTCCTGCATCAAGCTGACAAATTCAGTTTTCCCGACCGATGCAATGCGATCTAAGATGGGATTGGGATCTTCGTAGCGTGTTTGAATGCCTTCTAGGTTTAAAACTCCTACTGCGCCTAATTCGGATAAATGCACAGCCATTTTTGTGTCCACAACACCATCCATTGCACTCGCTAAGATTGGAATGTTGCGTTCAATGCCCCCAATCGTCCAGCGAGTATCTGCTAAACTGGGATCTAGGGTACGTCCGCCTGGCGCTAGGGCAATTTCATCAATCCCGTAGGCACGGCGCGCGGTCTTTCCCTTACCAATAATCATTTCCACCTTGTTCTTCTCTCTTTCCAAGTCTATTTAAGCTAGGCTAACAAATTTTGGCACAATTGAAAATAGTTTGAATTTTTGACATCTCCACGGTTTAAACACACGTGGATTCTAAACGTTAAGCTCCGACGGTCTGAAGACACATCTGCGCTTGTTTACGATATGATTTAGACAGATTGGTCAAAAAATATCGTTTAGGGACTGTCAATAATCCCTTACCGACCTTGGATAGATTAATTCCTACCTGTGTCGCTACTTTTCTGAGGATATTGGCCGC
>JBFRWQ010000459.1:0-3409 GCA_051439665.1 Microcystaceae cyanobacterium
GGTAAGCTGTAAACTCAATATCAAAGACTACTATAATTAAATATCTAAACGCCAAAACTCTTTCAATTTTTCTAATAGTTTCTGTTGTCTCCTTTCAATAGTTTGACCGAAATATTGTGGTTTAAAGCTTCCCCTTTTAAGGGGATAATAAATAAAAATTTTACTGTTCGTCAATCATCTTCTTTTCCAGGAGAGGTAATTCTAAATTCTTAATTCTAAATTCTTGAAGCCTTAATCGTGAGGCGGAGTTAGAGAGCGTAAAAGTCACTGCCCTTTAACATATTGCCGGATCGGAAGTTGAATGATGAACTCCGTTCCTTCATTAGGAGTTGAAAAACACTTAAGCTTACCCCCATGTTTCTCAACAATAATTTGATAGCTGATAGACATTCCTATTCCCGTTCCCTTACCGACTGATTTCGTTGTAAAGAAGGGATCGAAAATCTTTTGACGAACAGCGTCAACCATGCCAGAACCATTGTCGGCAATCTCAACTTGTACCCACTCACTATCAAGAACAGAAGTCCGAATCGTAATCTCATCAGGATTCTCTTTATTCTCCTGAAAAGTTCGTTTAGCTTGAACCTCCTCTAGTGCATCGATAGCATTTGCCAGAATATTCATAAATACCTGATTAAGCTGCCCAGGATAGCAATCCACGTCTGGCAACTGAGCATAATCCCGAATTACATTGATAGCTGGGGATTCAGGATGAGCTTCCAGCCGATGTTGTAGAATCATCAAAGTGCTGTTAATTCCCTCATGAATATCAACAGTCTTGAATTTTGCCTCATCCATCCGGGAAAAGGTTCTCAGTGACAACACAATTTCGCGGATACGTTCTGTCCCCATAGTCATTGAATCAATGATTTTTGGCAGATCGCTCTGCAAAAACTCCAAGTCGATCTCATCCGCCACTACCATTACTTCTGATACAGGGCGAGGGTAATGGGTTTGATAAAGGTAGATAAAGCGCAACAAATCCTGGGCATAGCTCTGGATATGTTCCAGGTTGCCATGAATAAAGTTGACTGGATTATTGATTTCATGGGCAACACCAGCGACTAATTGTCCCAAACTCGACATTTTTTCAGTTTGAACAAGTTGAGTTTGAGTGGTTTTCAATTCTTGTAAGGTTTGCTCTAATGCTTGATTTTTAGCTTGAATCTCTTGGGTACGGGCGGCAACTTTTTCCTCCAGGGTTCGGCTATAGTCTTCTAGTTGAGCCTTTGATGTAGCTAAGGCATCTTTTGCTAGAGCAAGTTTGATCCTGCGTTCATTCAAACTCTGCTCAACCTTGCCTAAAAATAGATAAAAGCCTGCCACTAGGATAGTACCAATGCCAATGGTTAACACTAACGCTTGAATAATAGACTGTCGAGCTTGCTGCACATCTGCCGAAATATCTTTAAGTGCAATAACATAGCCCAACTTGCGACCATTAATGTCATTGAAGGGAGAAGAGGTGATTTGATAAGTCCGGCCATTATCGTTAATTCTCAACCCCTTTGTTTCAAAATTGAGATGTTCGATGGCATCAGAAACCTTAACTGGAATATCAGAAATAGTTTTATCAATAATTACATGGTTAGTAAACTCATCCCAATCTGATTGACGACCCAACTTTTGATTACGAGCAGCCCATCGTTGTTGATTTAGGTAGGCTTTATCAACCGCCACTATCAGTTCGATATCTAAAACTTTATGAACACGTCTGGCAATATCCTCGAATTCAATCCCTAACTCTAGATAGCCCAATAGCTCTCCCGTGGTAGAATCAGCAAATAGATCGGCTACGAATGTCTTAGCAAAATTACTCCGCCACGGATACACTAACCGCAGTACAGGATTCCCTGTTGGCCCCTGCTCTAGTCCTGCACTTGGATGCCCCATTTGTTCAGCCGTTTTAATTGTGATCCGGTCAATCAAATCTCCTTTGCGTTCTTTGTGGAGTCGTAGAAAATTAATTCGGTCAGGTTGGTGAAAGTAGAAATGGGTAATTTGATGGTTATTGCGAAATTGCTCAAATAGAGGTTGACCCCGTTCGATTAAGCGCCCACGCTCTCTGTTTGCCAAGGCATCAGCCAGAGCAGCATCTCGGATAATCACTTCCATAGCTGTATCCATTTTGGCCACATCTTGCTCCATTTCTTCCTGCAGCAGATCTTGCACCCGTTGAGTAGTAACTATCTTTGCTGTTGTCAGATCCTCCCGATGTTGCTGCCAGAAAGTGCCTAGAAAAATAGCTTGTAGGAGGCAAATGGTTGCAACCAGTGAAGGCAAAACCTTGGCCCTAACTGATTCATGTTTGAGTGTTAGAGGAGACTGAGCATTTTTTCCTGTTCTCATAAATGAAAATTCCCTAGCAGACTTTATCTTGAAGGACGCTGATTATAGAGGTATAGAAAACAGAAATTTATCACAAAAGATATCCCCAATGGCATATTGAGTACCTTGAATTTTAATAGACATCAGGACTTACGCAACGGTACTAATTGTAGTGGCAATTTCTGAAATATTGACTAAAGCATACACTATATATAGCGGTACTGCGTAAGTCCTAAGACATAATAATTGCCTTCTTCTGGCTTAACTACCAATTAAAGTTTAAGGACAACTAAATTATTTCTTCCTTATACTTAGCAATTACTAATTTTACCTGAATTACCCAACTGAGTCAAAATATTTTTTTTACCGTTGACCTTGAAAAAGTTAACTGTTTTATCTAAAAAAGTGTATTAGGGAATCAGGCTTGGTAGGGGCCGATTTCACGATTAAGTCAGATAAACCCGCCCCTAATGATATAACAACCGTCTTAGGGGCAGGTTTATTTCAATAATTAATAATTACCTTTTGTTAAAACGGAGAAATAGTATCCGAGTACGGAAATCTTTCATTATTCATTAATTTCAAACCCTCCCCTACTATTGCACCATTTAATATCAAATCCGGTTGAATAATTATCGTATAATTGGAGAAGTAAGGGAGTGGGGGAGTAGGGGAGTAGGGGAGACTGAATGTTTAAATATAGTTATAAACATATATTATATAACCGGATTATATATAATTTTAAAAAATCCACTACTGAACTAATAACTGATAACTGTTAAAAAGACCGCCTCCAATTAAAGAACTTCTCTAACATATTCTGCTGCCATAAATTCTTGGCATATTTCTGCTTTTTCAACAGTAAACCTGCTTTACTATTTACCTCAGATAAAGTCGGATAAATATGAATCCCAGTCACAGCAGCAACAGGCATCTTATTCGACATTGCCAATACAACATCATGGATTATTTCACCATCAGAAAGAACAACTACATGCGCTCCTATATTTTCCCCATTTCCTCTTGTAATAATCTTACCAAAACCATTTGTTGCTGCCTCAGCTTGAGCGCGGTCTACACC
>JBFRWQ010000460.1:0-4770 GCA_051439665.1 Microcystaceae cyanobacterium
CCAACCTCCCCTTCCTCAAGTGGTGGTTTCGACGGCAATTAATCCCAGTAATGAAGAGTATAAAGCAGCCAAAGAACAAAACTGCCCTATCTATCATCGCTCAGATATTCTAGCTGCTTTAATCAAAGAATATAAGAGCATTGCTGTAGCAGGAACTCACGGTAAAACCACTACCAGCAGCCTAATCAGTCATCTGCTACTGGAAGCAGGACTCGATCCAACCGTAATCATTGGGGGTGAAATTGAGGCAGTAAAAGGGAACGCTCATTTAGGCCAAGGGGAATACTTAGTGGCTGAAGCCGATGAATCTGATGGCTCTTTGGTGAAGCATTGCCCTAAAATTGGTATTATTACCAATATTGAACTGGATCATCCCGATCATTACAGCAGTTTAGAAGAAGTTATTAATATTTTCCGTACTTTCGCCCTAAATAGCGAACTATTAGTTGGGTGTTTAGACTGTGAAACGATCTCACAAGTATTTATTCCCGATATTACCTACAGTTTGAACCCCAAAACCGGCGCTGATTACATTGCCACTAATATTACCTATCATAGCGAGGGCAGTCAGGCAGAGGTTTGGGAAAAAGGTGAAAAATTAGGCACAATGAAGCTTAATCTTCTGGGTAAACATAATGTTAGCAATGCCTTAGCGACAGTGGCTGTGGCTCGTAAATTAGGCTTAGATTTCTCTGTCATTGCACAAGCGCTTGCTACCTTTAAAGGGGCAAAACGGCGCTTTGAAATTCGAGGGGAAAGTAATGGCGTTACTTTTATTGATGACTACGCCCATCATCCTACAGAGATAGAAGTTACTTTAGCCTCAGCCCGTCAGAAAATCAATCAAAAAGACTTTTATCGAGTCGTTGCTATTTTCCAACCTCATCGTTACACTCGTACCGCTACGTTTTTAGAAGATTTTGCCCCAGTCTTTGCCCATGCTGATGTGGTGATTGTGACTGATATTTATAGCGCTGGCGAAAGTAATCCTGATCAATTGTCAGGACAACAGGTGGTTGATGTTATTAAAAAAGAGCATCGTCATGTCTATTATCAACCTTTTTTAAGCGAAATACCTGAATTTATGGCTAATATTTTGCAACCAGGAGACTTAACCCTCTTTTTAGGCGCAGGAAACCTTAATCAAAAAATTCCTGAGACGATTTTAGCCTACACCAATAGCTGTGTACAAGGGTTAGCCAAAGCAGGATAAAAGAAAGCCAGAAGTAACAAGGGGTGAAAAAACCCCTAAAACTTCAGTTTAGGCTGATCTGTGACATCTACCTGATTAGCTATCCCCTAGCGCTCAATACTTAACATCTCCAGTTCTGAAACTTAGTTTAATATCCCTAAATCTTCCTATTTATCCCCCTTTCAGCCATGCTTGCTCAATCGCCTTCTCTGATCTCCCCTCCTACCATAGAGTCTATCATTTTTCCCCAAGTTTCCCTTGCCTCTATGACTTCCTACCGAGTGGGAGGTAGCGCTCAATGGTATGCTGCACCGAAAAACAAAGATGAATTATATACTGTCTTTGAATGGTTTAGTCAGCAGCACTTCCCCCTCACCCTCTTAGGATGGGGTTCAAACCTACTAATTAGTGATGATGGCATTCCTGGGCTGGTAATCAGTACCCGTCATTTACGTCATCGTCAGTTTGACGAAGAAAAGGGACAAATTACCGCAGCCGCAGGGGAATCGATCCAAAGAATTGCGTGGCAAGCCGCTAAACGGGGTTGGAGAGGCTTAGAATGGGCAGTAGGTATCCCTGGTACAGTGGGGGGAGCAGTGGTGATGAATGCGGGCGCTCATCAAGGATGTACCGCCGATGCTTTAGTGAAAGCGGTAGTGATGTCTCCAGATGGAGCGCTCGAAACCTTAACCCCTGAGCAATTAGACTATGATTATCGGACTTCCAATCTTCAAACCCAACACAAATTGGTATTAGAAGCGACTTTCCAGTTAAAAATGGGATTTGAGCGTGAGGAAGTGATGGCAGAAAGTACAGATAATTTACATCGACGCAAAAACAGTCAACCCTATGATAAGCCCAGTTGTGGCAGTGTATTTCGTAATCCCTATCCCCAAGCTGCCGGGCGCTTAATTGAAGAGTTAGGATTAAAAGGCTATCAAATTGGGGGCGCTCAGGTATCCCAACGTCATGCTAATTTTATTGTTAATGCTGGCCAAGCGAAAGCCTCTGATATTTTTCGTCTCATTCGTCACGTACAAGAAAAAGTAGATGCTCAATGGAATCTTTGCTTAAAACCAGAGGTTAAGATGTTAGGAGAGTTTCCTGTTCTATAGGAAAGCGCTGAATAATCAGTATTCTTGTACCTTAAAAACTGATATTTTATCGGTTGCTCATGACTTGAGAAAATTAAAATTAGTCAAAAATTCTCTGAAAAAACGATATAGAATGGAAATAAAGCCATTCACATTCAGTTTAGCCCCTCTAAACCCATTCAATCCTTGTCGTGATCGAGGGTTTAGCGCTCCCGTCTGTGTTTGGCCATAAAGACTTAGGAATCTCAGATCATTAAGGAGTAGTGGGTTATGCGGTTAGTCATGCTAGGTGGCCCAGGTGCAGGAAAAGGGACTCAATCCCTCAGATTAGCCAAAAGCTTGGCAATTCCCACCATTTCCATAGGTGGAATTTTGCGTGAAGCGATTTCAGCCAATACCTCTCTTGGCCAAAAAGCTGAACCCTACGTTGAAAAAGGGGAATTATTACCCGATGAAATAATGATTCAATTCATGCGCCAACGTCTCTTAAGAACAGACATTCAAAAGGGATGGGTATTAGATGGCTATCCTCGCACTGCATTTCAAGCTGAAGAATTAGACTTTCTGCTCGATGAGTTAAATCAAAAAATAGACTGGGCAATTTACTTAAAAGTCAGTGAAGCCGTCATGCAAGACCGTTCCTTATCCCGTTCTTTATTAGATGATAGCCCTGATGTGATTGAGCGCCGTATTGAAGCCTTTAAAAGACAAACAATTCCCATCTTAGAATATTATGAAGGGACAAAGCGGCTATTAACGATCGCAGCCGACTCCTCTGCCGAAGAGGTTGAGCAAGCAACCTTAAATCATCTACAACATAACTAAGATCATCCTGCTCACTGATAACTGAAATGACTCATCCTATTTATCAACAAATTCAAGAATTTTACGATGCTTCTAGTCAACTGTGGGAAAGCGCTTGGGGGGAACACATGCACCACGGTTATTATGGTCGTCGGGGTACTTATAAACTTAATCGCCGTGAGGCACAAATTGATTTAATTGAAGAATTACTGATGTGGTCTGGGATCAAAACCTGTCATAATTTTGTTGATATTGGTTGTGGCATTGGTGGCAGTACCTTATATCTAGCCAATAAATATAAAGCAATAGGACAAGGAATTACCCTTTCCCCGATTCAAGCCAACAGAGCAACAGAAAGAGCCGTTGAACATGATTTAGACCAACAAGTTACCTTCCAAATCGCTGATGCTTTAGATACTCCCTTTGAAGATAATCAATTTGATTTAGTTTGGTCATTGGAAAGTGGGGAACATATGCCCAATAAAGAAAAGTTTCTGGAAGAATGTTATCGAATACTGAAACCTAATGGTACATTTATGATGGCAACCTGGTGTCATCGTCCGACGACTTCTTTAGCAGGCGCATTAACCCTCGATGAACAAAATCATTTAGCAGAAATTTACCGAGTTTATTATTTACCCTATGTGATTTCTTTACCCGAATATGAAGAAATTGCCCTTAATTGTGGCTTTAAAAAGCTGAAAACCGATGATTGGTCAATCTCAGTTGCCCCCTTTTGGGATGAAGTTATCGGCAGTGCGTTTGATCTATCTATTCTATCTCAATTATTACAGAGTGATTTTAAAACGCTGCAAGGCGCACTAGCGCTTAATTTAATGCGTCAAGGATACGAACGGGGCTTAGTTCGCTTTGGGGTTTTATGTGGCACAAAATAGTCCTCCGTTGTTGGGCTTTAGCCCCATAACACCCAATCCGACTGATAAAACCCAGTTATAGATAGAAAGAGGAGTGTGGGGAGTGTGGGGAGTGTGGGAGCATACCCTCGTTGTTGGGCTTTAGCCCTATAATTACCCCTTTATATAGTATTAGGTCTTGTTGTTGGGCTTTAGCCCCATAACCCCTAAATTTCTGTTAAACAATCCCTCAATTTTGCCGATAAAACACGCACACTTGGCTCTGCCAGAATTTGGCTATGCGCCCCATGAATATCATAAATTTCCAGTCCTTCCTTAGCAACCCCTTCCCATCCATTAGTTGCATCAAAAGCATTGATTGCCGTGCAGTTAGCTCTAAAAAGCGTAATCTTACCATCATAAGATTGAGGAATATAACGCCGAGAATGAGTAATAGGGGGTTTCCTATCTAGCTGCTTTTCAGCCCCATTCTGATTAACTGACTGACGCTTAAGAAAAGGTAGTTTTTGCAGTGACATATTTTGCAGTTTTCCAAGAAGATAAGGCCATCTTTCTTGAGGTTCAAATAACCAGAAATTCCCCCAATAAATCTTAGAGTATCGCATAAAAGTTGAGAATTTTTTGTGTAACCAAGAGCGCTTTTTCCAATTGGGAGGAAACTTAAGATTAGGGTGCATGGTATCAAGTAAGATTAATTTAGCAACCGTTTGACCCTGTGCCTGAAGTTGTTTAGCCATTTCAAAGGCAACATTTCCACCATTAGAAACCCCTAATAATATATAGGGACCTTGAGGATAAAAGGTTC
>JBFRWQ010000461.1:0-2664 GCA_051439665.1 Microcystaceae cyanobacterium
ATTCATAACTATTAACTAACTTGATAATAGTTGTTTTGTTTAAAGCTTCTGGTGAGAGATCAATATATTCATCATCAGGAATTTGATCAACAATACTTGCTCCCGCTTTGGTTAAAATGTCTCGAAAATCAAGAGAATTAACTAACTTATGAACAAGGTATTGTCTAGCATAAGTAGATTGTTCATTCTGAGATGATGAGATCGAACAACCCAGACTCATATTAGCAAAATAAAATCTATTTTCCCCATTGATATTGACAATCAAACCAAGGATATTTTGCTTTTTGGTAATGTTAATATTAGCAGAAGCTATCATTTTATTAACATCCACCATGTAATTTTCACCAAAGTTCTTGGGGTTTTCTTGTGCCACTAAAATTTTAGTTTCTACTTCGTCATCTTTAGAAAAGTTGAAGTAATTAACCATTAAAATCCTAGCTTCCTGTTCTGCTTTTTCCAGATAAAAAAGTTCTGATGCACCATTCGGTGGCGGTGCATCGGTAACATCTCCCGAAAATAAGATATCTCTTGAGTCTGAACGATAATCTGCATCCCAACCCAGTTTACCTGATTCACCAATCACTGATAAATCTAAGTCAACGCTTTTGGTTTTTCTGCTTTTGGTTTTTGTATTTGTCCAATGAATTCCCACAATCATATCTTCTGGGGTTGAAATATAAGTTCCTGTGGGTAAATATCCAGTAAATTGTTTCTCTGTTGCAGGTAAAGCATAATGAATATTGGCAGGAATATAAATAGTTTTACCCCCAACATTCCTACTGATATCACTGACAATAGAATTGATTACCGTATCTAAGGCAATTTCTGTTGTTTCTTCTAACATACACCACCATTCCCAGTCAAATTCTGTCGCCCAAGCCCGTCCATTTCGGACTCGATAAACAATAGATTCCGCAGGATTCAAACGATACTGAAGGGCATAAGCTAGGCGTATTTTCCGAAAAATGGTCGCTTTTTCCAGCTTCTTTTCTAAGGTATCTAAATCTAATCTCTCATCGTAAAGATGAGCAGTCACACTATTAAGATAGTCTGGAGGAAGAGGCTTGTGTAACTTATTAGCTTGTTTTCTTAGCTGATTAAAGTAGGTTTTATTACGAGAAATCGATTTCATGGCCAAGAATAAGGGCTTATAGCGCAAGAAAATAGAGGCTAAGTCATCAGGTGCATCTAGGAGTAAAGTATCTAACAACTTTCCATCTGCTTGTTTGATTTGATCGATTAAATATTGATTTTTAATCAATAAGGATTCACCAGTCAATTTACTGATTAAATGACGTAAAAACTCAACGGGTTCAGAGGGAACAATGTTATAGAAATCGCATAACAGCGCTTTTAATTCCCGATTGCCTATTTTTTCGACAAAAATTGGCTTGTAATGATGACCCTTGATAATCGTCATCATATCATCTAGGGTTTCTTGTGCTAAAGCAATTCCTGACCCTAATTCAATAATATTATCCAGAATTTCTTGAGCCGTCATTGCTCTAATTATAACCAAGGGGATATTATGGGTAATCTCTGGTAATTCCAAAACTTCATGAGGAATATAAACCGTATCTTCTCGATAAACTCCTAAACTTTTAAACCCATAAGTTGTGAGGTAGTGAATAATTTGTTGAATGACCAATGATTCCATCGAATATTCCTGAACCACTGACCATGATTTATGAAAAGCCGAATTAGCTTTGATACCAGAAATTCCTACCACACTTTCAATGGTATCTAGTAATTCTTGATTGGGCTTAATGGCTGAATCGAGAATATAGCCATTTTTAATCGTTCTTGCCACAACAGACTGAGGTAATTCTTTCTCTTTTTTATGCTTAACCTCGATGGCATTAAATAATCTTAAGGTTGACTTATTCATCTTCTGCTCTGAAATCTAATGATAGAGGAGGCGGGAGATAGGCTTTTTGAACATAAAAATGGTTAGGAATCTCCTTTGCCCCCAGTGGTGGAGAATTTGGGACTCAGAATGTAAAAAGCGCTTGCTCTTTCCAACTGAGTTACTTCTCCGTGTCTATCCATCTTGAACTACCCCAACGCAAAGCGATGGGGATTCTTTAAGTGATTAAAAATCGCTTAGGAGCGTCCAATAGCCCCACTAATACCTCCCTCTTTTCCAAGAGATTGGCTTTACTTTTACGACCAATATTGAGCGCTCCTTGAATATCTGAGTTGACCAGTTTTTGGTCTTTTGTTCGATACAAACCCCTTTTTATTCTTTTCCCTGAAAAAGTGTAAGTCTGCGGATTATCCGCATTATATTCAGGTAAGGGATCTAAATCGTACCCGCTCGCTTGACTGGTGTAACTTTCTTCCTGTTCAAGATAAGTAATCCCGGCTCTTAGACAAAGATGGGCTAATTGCTGTCTTAGAGCATGAAAGGGAATCTGCACAAAGTTTTGATTATTGACTTTTCCCAGATTAAGACTGGTTTTCCAACCATCATTTACCCCGACAATTAACGTTCCTATGCCTCTTTTCAGACAGTAGTTAATCACTAATCTTGCCGTCTTTTTCAGGTAATCATTCACTTGGTTTTGACGTTTTAACATTAACTTCGCCATCCGATTCGTGATTTTCTTAATCCCCTGTAAGTCCTTTATTGACTGATACTTCGATAACAACTTGTTGTACCAT
>JBFRWQ010000462.1:0-5380 GCA_051439665.1 Microcystaceae cyanobacterium
CCCCACACTCCCCACACTCCCCACACTTCCCACACTTCCCACACTCTACCTATAAGTCGGATTTGATATTACTGGTCACTGAAATGACCGACTTTTTTTGTTAAACTTTGTTAAGTCATCGTTAATCCTAAGATATTGTTAAGTTATGGAAATCACCCAAGAAGAGTATCGCCAACGTCGTGAAACCTTAATGAGTAAAATCGGTCAAGGAACAGCCATTTTTCGCAGCGCACCCACTGCGGTGATGCACAATGACGTGGAATATGTCTTTCGTCAAGATAGTGATTTCTACTATTTAACAGGATTTAATGAACCAGAAGCTGTGGCAGTTTTAGCGCCCCATCATGCTGAACATCGTTTTATCCTTTTTGTTCAACCAAAAGACCCTGACAAGGAAACATGGACAGGTTATCGTTGTGGTGTTGAACAAGCAAAAGAATACTATGGGGCTGACGAAGCTTACCCAATCACTGAACTTGAGCAAAAATTACCCCAATATATCGAAAAAGCCAACCGTCTTTACTATCATTTTGGTCGGGATGAAGCCTTTAATCAGGTCATTATCCGTCATTGGCAACGTTTATTGCTGACTTACCATAAACGAGGAACGGGTCCCCAAGGAATTGATGATACCAAGTTTGTCTTGCATCCGATGCGGATGGTTAAAAGTCAAACAGAATTAGCTTTGATTGATAAAGCAATGGAAATTTCTGTTAAAGCTCATAATTACGCCCGACACTTCGCTCAAGTTGGCCATTATGAATATCAAATTCAAGCAGAAATGGAACATATTTTTCGCAAAGAAGGGGGACTAGGACCGGCCTATCCTTCCATTGTAGCGTCGGGAGAAAATGCTTGTATCCTCCACTATATTGAAAATAATCGCCAAATCCAAGAAAATGATCTGATCTTAATTGATGCAGGTTGTTCATATAGTTACTATAACGGAGATATTACCCGAACCTTACCGATTAGTGGTAAATTTACCCCCGAACAAACAGTGATGTATGAACTTGTTTTAGAAGCGCAACAGAAATCAATTGAAGCAGTACAACCTGGGAAACCCTACCATGAGTTTCATGATACGGCGGTAAGTGTATTAGTCGATGGATTATTAGACTTAAAATTATTGGTAGGGGATAAAGAAGAGATTATCAAAGAAGAAAAATATAAACCCTTTTATATGCACCGAACGGGTCATTGGTTAGGATTAGATGTCCATGATGCAGGAATGTATAAATGGGGTGAAGAAACATGGCAAACCCTACAACCAAATCATCTGGTAACAGTAGAACCTGGCATTTATATTGCGCCTAATATTAAACCCGTAGAAGGACAACCCGAAGTCCCTGACTATTGGCGGGGAATTGGTATTCGTATCGAGGATGATGTGTTAGTGACAGAAGAAGGGAATAAGGTGTTAACTGAAGCTGTTCCTAAACAAATTAAAGATTATGAGTAATTTACCCATCATAGTTCATTTTAATGAACGTCTCTTATTAGCCTTGAAATTGATTTCAAGGCGGGTAATCATGGTTAGCCATTAATTTAATCGATAATGAGAGTTAATGGTGTGTGACAAACACCGCCTTGCAATAAATTGACAAGGCTCATAAGTACCGTTATCTAAAGATAACTAATTGATGTTAGAAATATAACTAAAAGCATAAGCAATAAAAATAGCTTGCAGAGCTAGAACAGCAATAACAGCGACCCCAATGAGAAGTATATATTTTAAAACTAAATCAATCAGTGCTTTTTTAACCGCTCTGGCCACAGACTCCTCTAACCCTTGATTAGTGAGAATCTTATAAACCAGCGCTTCAACTTGAGTATCCACCTTTTGGCCAAGGGATTTTTTAGGGGGTTGATAGGGATAGGAATACTTCATCTTAATCAGAGTAGGATTGGCTTTGCCCATCTTAACAACTAATCTCTGCTATTAGAGGCTAGAAAAAATTATTTTCTTAATTAATTCACTCCCTTTGCCCATCTTAACAACAAATACCCCATGTTCCATCAATCAGACGTAGCAATTCCCGACCATTGTACCTTTTTCTCATTGGTACGACGATAAGAGAAAAATAAATCAGAGCGCTGATAGGTACAATAGGGTGCGATCGCTATCTGTTCATCAGATAACCCTAGCTGTTGCAATTGTATTTGATTGACTCGCCGTACATCAAGGCGAATTTTTCCTTCTTCTGGATCAGGTAGAAGGGGAGAGTGAGACAGCGCCTGTAAACTATCTAAAATGCCCTCACAGGTACTGAATTGCTCTGAAACGATACTTTTGCCCACCTCAGCCCCTACCTCATTGCTGACTTGATAAACCTCTCCTGCGATCGCAGGTCCCATCCCTACCCTTAAGGTTTTAATTTGACTCCCTGACTCCAAAAAGCGCTTAATTGCATGAGGAACAATCTTTTTCGCCGTTCCTCGCCATCCTGCATGAATCGCTGCTACCTGTTTAGTATAAACATCTCCAATTAAGACAGGGGTACAATCAGCGCTGGCTACCCAAAGCGCTTGATAATTACCATTAGAAATCACCCCATCTGCTTCAGCAACGTCTTTTTCCGCAATTTCCGAGGGATTTAACACCAAATTGCCGTGAACCTGTTTAACTCGATAGGCTTTGGCATCAGGATTAAGAATCTTAGTTAAATCATCAGGAGATTGGGGATAAAAATGGCAATTAAAGAACCCATGTTGCCAATAATCAAGTAAATTACAGGTTAAATAAGACAAATCATTCCATTTTTGCCATTGCCAATCAGGAGATAAGGGGACAGAAACAGTATCTGTTGGAGAAACAACCATTGTTAACACAAGTTAGTAGTTGGGGCTTTAGCCCTAAAGGGCTTACTACAAACTTTATCCTAAAATCCAAACAATGATTTAAGTTAAATAGACGTGATTACTTAAATTTCTCATAGTCCATCATTTAATCACATTAATCATAGTTTAAACGGGGTTATCAATTTGATGTGGGGAATAATAAAATAAGTATAAAAAATCTCTCCCTGCACAACACAAGGAGAGAAGAAACAGAAAAAAACGTCAAATTAACCCATCCATTCGGTATGGAAAAACTCTCCTTTGGGCTTATCAATTCGTTCGTAAGTATGAGCGCCAAAGTAATCTCGTTGTGCTTGAGTCAGGTTTTGGGGAAGAGTTGCCCGACGATAGCTATCAAAGTAGTCTAATGAAGCGCTAAACGCAGGAACAGCAATCCCTGTTTTATTCGCTAAGGTTAACACCTCACGCCAAGCATCCTGACGATCCAGAATAGTCTGTTTAAATTCAGGCGCAAGCAGTAGATTCGCTAAGTTAGGATTATCATTGAAGGCTTTCTTGATTTTATCGAGGAATCCTGCTCGAATAATACAGCCTCCTTTCCAAATTCGTGCTGTTTCAGGCAGATTAATCTCATAATTAAACTCTGCTGATGCTTTAGCAATTAAAGCCATTCCTTGAGCATAGGAACACATTTTGGAGCAGTAAAGCGCATCTCGTACCTTATCGGTAAACGCTTTAACATCCCCATCGAATTTAATCTCAGGACCCGCTAATTCCTTCGACGCAGCGATCCGCTCATCCTTGTAAGCTGACATTACCCGTGCATTAACCGCCGCATACATCGTCGGAATGGGAACACCTAGTTCAAGAGAACTTACCACAGTCCAGCGCCCTGTTCCTTTTTGACCTGCAGCATCTAGAATATAATCAACCAAGTGTTTATTGGTGTCAGGGTCAATATATTTGAAAATATCAGCCGTAATTTCAATGAGGAAGGAATTAAGCTCATCAGTCTTATTCCACTCCTTGAAGACTTCATGCAATTCTTCATTACTTAAGCCTAAGCAATTTTTCATGATGTCATAGGCTTCAGCAATTAACTGCATATCCCCATATTCGATGCCATTATGTACCATTTTGACATAGTGACCAGCACCACCAGGTCCAACATAGGTGACACAGGGACCATCATCGACTTGGGCAGCAATTTTGGTTAAGATTGGCTCTAAGTCTTTATAAGCAGAGCCTGTTCCCCCTGGCATTAAACTAGGACCATTTAGCGCACCTTCTTCACCCCCACTGACTCCCATACCCATAAAACCAATTCCAGTTGGTTCTAAATATTGAGTCCGTCTTTCTGTATCTTCGTAGAGAGAGTTCCCACCATCAATAATCATATCCCCTTCTTCAAGGAGCGGTTTAAGCTGCTCAATGACCGCATCCACTGGTTTACCAGCTTTTACCATCACCAGGAGTTTACGGGGACGTTCTAAGATTTGTACTAATTCTTCAAGAGTTTTTGCCGCCTTAATATCCTTTCCTTGGGCACGGGTGGCCATAAACTTATCGGTGGTTGCCGTAGTACGGTTATAGACCGCAATGGGGAATCCTCTACTTTCTACGTTGAGGGCTAAGTTTTCCCCCATTACAGCTAACCCAATAACAGCAAACGTTCGCTTGGTCATACAATTTTCTGCCAATTCAACAAATTAGGATCTAGGTATTTTCAGATTAGCCTGAACTTACCGAGAATCTTGTGAAGAAGACCTTAAGAGTTAGCGATCGCTATCCCAATGGGGAATAATCACCTTGAAAACTGTCAAAATTGTTACATTATCGTCAAGGTAGTTAATTTTTGCCAGATATTATCACCTAGATAATTAAGAAAATCCGTCCATCGATTGAGCAACTTACCTGTCTCAGAAACTTGTTGCGCTTCAGGAGACTCGCTTTGCGGCCAAAGTCCATCCATTGGCTCGGCTTGACAATGGGTAAAAAAGTCTTGAAAACTTTCAGGATTTTCAATATTTACAGTAATATCATCATATTCATCACTTCTTGCTTGACTTTTTTGCATACTGACCACTAATCTCACAGTTAAGGCAGGTGCAACATCAACCCGTTTCAAAGTGACCGCAAACAGAGAATAGGAAGAAAAAGATTTAGGAAGACTCAAACAAAGGCTATGAGGAGACATTTGGGTGGTAATGCCAATAGGATGTAAACGATTATCTAATACCTGACAGAAAGATGGAATAGGAGTACTCATAGCCTTGGATTCAGTTGATTTAATGATTCTTTTTACAAAGGTAAGAGCAAAAAACGATAATTAGGGTGACAAATGATGATTCAGTTATGTGATTATGATCACTTGGTACATATAAAAAGAACTTATCATAATAATAAGGAGAGAAAAATGAAAAAGGTTTACAAAGCTTAAAAAATTGCGTTATATTGTCATTGTCAAAACATCGTACCTTGACAAATCCATAAAGGAATTATAAAACCATGACAACTACCTTACAACAACGCGAGAATGCGTCTGTATGGGAACAGTTCTGTCAGTGGATCACCTCCA